>NZ_CP063204.1:2375000-2640000 GCF_019904275.1 Zunongwangia sp. SCSIO 43204 | reverse complement strand
GAAGCCCCCGCATCCAATCAGTAGCTCTACCTCTATAAAACTAATATACCGCTGCACCTAAATGCATTTCGGGGAGTACGAGCTATTTCCGAGTTTGATTGGCCTTTCACCCCTACCCTCAGGTCATCCCAAGACTTTTCAACGTCAACGGGTTCGGTCCTCCACTTTGGGTTAACAAAGCTTCAACCTGCCCAAGGGTAGATCACACGGTTTCGCGTCTACCATGACCAACTAATGCGCCCTATTCAGACTCGCTTTCGCTACGGCTCCACACCTGAAGTGCTTAACCTTGCTGGTAACGGTAACTCGTAGGCTCATTATGCAAAAGGCACGCCGTCACCCCAAAGGGGCTCCGACCGCTTGTAAGCGTATGGTTTCAGGATCTATTTCACTCCCTTGTTCAGGGTTCTTTTCACCTTTCCCTCACGGTACTGGTTCACTATCGGTCTCTCAGGAGTATTTAGCCTTGGCGGATGGTCCCGCCGGATTCATACAGGGTTTCACGTGCCCCGCACTACTCAGGATACTACTATCAATAACATTTATTACCTATACGGGACTATCACCCTCTTTGGTTCCTCTTTCCAAAGGATTCTAATTCTGCATGCATCAAATATTGTAGTCCTACAACCCCATGCAGTCCGTAAACTACATGGTTTGGGCTAATACGCGTTCGCTCGCCGCTACTAGCGTAATCACTTTTGTTTTCTCTTCCTCCGGGTACTTAGATGTTTCAGTTCTCCGGGTTTGCCTCCTTGCGGATACTATATCTTCAATATAGTGGGTTGCCCCATTCGGATATCTGCGGATCAATTTGTATGTGCCAATCCCCGCAGCTTTTCGCAGCTTATCACGTCCTTCTTCGCCTCTGAGAGCCTAGGCATTCCCCATACGCCCTTAATAAGCTTGTATGCTTTTTACCTAATATGCTCGTAAACAATCATCTTGCGATAATTGCTCAACTATTTTGTTTTGCTATTATTCGTAGAATAAATTCTATCTCATAATAAGCGTTAGTTTCTCGTATTCTTTATTTCTCAATATGTCAATGAACTTTCTGTATAGATTTGAGATTTTAGATATGAGACATTAGATAATCTAACATCTCAAGTCTAGCCTCTAACATCTAAACTTGGTGGAGAATATCGGAGTCGAACCGATGACCTCCTGCGTGCAAGGCAGGCGCTCTAGCCAGCTGAGCTAATCCCCCGTCTCTTAGTGATCAGTTAACCAGTTATTAGTTAACAGTACTTATAACGGCTACTCAACCTCTAAAATTTCCTTCAGTGTTTCAAATGAACTTCTTTGGCCTGATGACCATTTTGTAGTCTCAGGCAGACTTCCTCCTTCGCTTACGCTCCGGCGGATAAACTTCTCTCCTACCTTCCTCTACTTTGTAGTCTCAGGCAGACTCGAACTGCCGACCTCTACATTATCAGTGTAGCGCTCTAACCAGCTGAGCTATGAGACTGTCCATAATCGAATTGACATTAAGAATCAAGACCTAAAAGGCCTAATTTTGAACTTCCCTTTATTTAATTGCGATCCTCTTATAATTTAAGAGAATGCTCTAGAAAGGAGGTGTTCCAGCCGCACCTTCCGGTACGGCTACCTTGTTACGACTTAGCCCCAGTTACCAGTTTTACCCTAGGCCGCTCCTCTCGGTAACGGACTTCAGGTACCCCCGGCTTCCATGGCTTGACGGGCGGTGTGTACAAGGCCCGGGAACGTATTCACCGCATCATGGCTGATATGCGATTACTAGCGATTCCAGCTTCACGTAGTCGAGTTGCAGACTACGATCCGAACTGTGATAGGGTTTATAGATTCGCTCCTTCTCGCGAAGTGGCTGCTCTCTGTCCCTACCATTGTAGCACGTGTGTGGCCCAGGACGTAAGGGCCGTGATGATTTGACGTCATCCCCACCTTCCTCACGGTTTGCACCGGCAGTCTGGCTAGAGTTCCCACCATTACGTGCTGGCAACTAACCACAGGGGTTGCGCTCGTTATAGGACTTAACCTGACACCTCACGGCACGAGCTGACGACAACCATGCAGCACCTTGCAATCTGTCCGAAGAAATATCTGTTTCCAGATACGTCAGACTGCATTTAAGCCCTGGTAAGGTTCCTCGCGTATCATCGAATTAAACCACATGCTCCACCGCTTGTGCGGGCCCCCGTCAATTCCTTAGAGTTTCATTCTTGCGAACGTACTCCCCAGGTGGGTTACTTATCACTTTCGCTTAACCACCCAGCCCTCAATTAGGCCGGACAGCTAGTAACCATCGTTTACGGCGTAGACTACCAGGGTATCTAATCCTGTTCGCTACCTACGCTTTCGTCCATCAGCGTCAATGCATTATTAGTGATCTGCCTTCGCAATCGGTATTCTGTGTAATATCTATGCATTTCACCGCTACACTACACATTCTAACCACTTCATAATGATTCAAGATCTACAGTATCAATGGCAGTTCTACAGTTAAGCTGCAGACTTTCACCACTGACTTATAAACCCGCCTACGGACCCTTTAAACCCAATGATTCCGGATAACGCTTGGATCCTCCGTATTACCGCGGCTGCTGGCACGGAGTTAGCCGATCCTTATTCGCAGAGTACCGTCAACTCCCCACACGTAGGGAGGGTTCTTCCTCTGTAAAAGCAGTTTACAACCCATAGGGCAGTCTTCCTGCACGCGGCATGGCTGGATCAGGCTCTCGCCCATTGTCCAATATTCCTCACTGCTGCCTCCCGTAGGAGTCTGGTCCGTGTCTCAGTACCAGTGTGGGGGATCTCCCTCTCAGGACCCCTACCTATCGTTGCCATGGTAAGCCGTTACCTTACCATCTAGCTAATAGGACGCATGCTCATCTCTTACCGTAACCTTTAATCATAAATTGATGCCAATTCATAATACTATGAGGTGTTAATCCACGTTTCCATGGGCTATCCCTCAGTAAGAGGTAGATTGCATACGCGTTACGCACCCGTGCGCCGGTCGTCAGCAGAGTGCAAGCACTCCCTGTTACCCCTCGACTTGCATGTGTTAAGCCTGCCGCTAGCGTTCATCCTGAGCCAGGATCAAACTCTTCATCGTTGTTTCATTAATATGTTACAATCAAATAAATGTTTTCCTTCTCAAGAAGTCTAAAGCTCAAAAGTTTGACTCTTTATAGTCTTAATTCTTAATCTTTACGCTATACTAATCCTAATCAAATTAAAATTAGTATCGTCTAGTCAATTCAATATGTCAATGAACTTATTTAAAAGTCCGGATCTAATTAAAGATCCTTTCGTTGAAATCTAAGGTATCGAACCTTAATTATAACCCCAGTCGGTATTTCTGTTTTTCAAAATTTTAAGAGCTTTTTAGCTTTCTCTCAAAGCGGCTGCAAATATACAACTACTTTTTAAATTCACAAGAAAAATTTAAAGATATTTTTTCACTTTTCTCTTACTCAAAACTTTCAAAGAACCTCGCCGTTAAAGCGGCTGCAAATATACAACTCTTTTTCTTTAACCAGCAAAACTTTTTTAAAGTTTTTTTAAAGCTAATTTTCAATAAAAACTCAATGAACTCCCTTATTCCAACTCCACCCTTAAGCGGGGCTAGCGGGGCGCAAAGATACCGGCTTTTTTAATTACAAACCAAATCTTTTTTTAAGTTTTTTTTGCTCCTAAATATCCTAAAACCTCAATGAACTTCCGCTTTTTTAACACCACCACAGCGGCTAAGCGGGTGCAAATATACAGCCCTTTTTTAGAACAAAACAAACTTTCAAATCGATTTTTTCATCAATCTGAAAAACTATTTCATAAAAGCCTGATTTGATTAGAGTTGAGAACAGCTAAATTAAGAAAAAAATCTTTTCAATAAAACAAAAATTGAAAAAATTATAGCACATCCCACTTATCAGTGAGTTCTAAGAAGTCAAAATCTAGTGCCGAAGGTTGCGGTTCTAAGACTTTATGCTGAAATGACCGCTGTAAAATATCTTCTATTATATAATCTTCTTCATTATTAATTGGATCGTATTCTTCCTTAAGCGATATTTCAAATAAACTAGCCGTTGTATTATACCAAAAGGCTCTCCAACCACTGCGCAATTCCTTTATTAATTCGAAAGCTGTGATTCCCGTTTGGCGATGAATTAGTTTTACCAGAATCTGACCTTCAGTATGTGTCATCTTCTTTAGTTCTTCTGCAAACTGATCTTCAATGTAATTTTGTACGATTTTGGTATACTTTTTTCTATCTCTCTTGGATTTTATATCTCCCAAACGCTCGTTAAGTGAAGTAAGGCGTTCTGCAGCCAATTTAGCATAAGGATATACCTTTCTTGTCTTCCTTCTTAAAATCAAATATCTTCTTCTATCGGTATTATTTTTAAATTGAAGCCGCTTCAGGATTAAAACCTCATCCAAATCTATACTTTCACGAACTATAGAATCTCCTGCGATGATCATATATCGTTTATCTTCCTCTTCAGGTTCAGCAATAGTATCTGTTTGCGCCATTATTCCGAAGAAAGGAAAAAGACAGATAATAAAAAATAATATTGTTTTCACTCGAGTATTATTCAGCATAAATTAACCTGAAATTTATCTAAAATCATTCCAAAATTAAACATTATACAATTGTCTTCAATTTAATTCTTACTAAATTCGCTACAAATCAAATATAATATGAGTAAAGAAAGTATTTTAGATAAAGAATCGATCGATTTTCTCGAAAAGTACCTAAATAACGCCTCCCCAACAGGCTATGAATCTGAAGGACAAAAACTTTGGATGGAATATCTTAAACCTTACGTAGATGAGTTTATTACCGATACCTACGGAACTGCGGTTGGTGTAATAAATCCTGAAGCCGAATTTAAAGTGGTAATTGAAGGGCATGCTGATGAAATTTCGTGGTATGTAAATTACATTACAGACGACGGACTTATATATGTAATAAGAAATGGTGGTAGTGATCACCAAATTGCAGCTTCTAAACGCGTAAACATACATACTAAAAAAGGTATCGTAAAAGGTGTTTTTGGTTGGCCGGCAATTCACACTCGTAAAAACGAAAAAGAACAGTCTCCAAAATTATCGAATATCTGTATCGATGTTGGATGCAACACTAAAGAAGAAGTTGAAAAACTTGGTGTGCACGTAGGTTGCGTGATCACTTATCCTGATGAATTCTTTATCCTGAATGAAAATAAATTTGTTTGTAGAGCTTTAGATAATAGAATTGGAGGCTTTATGGTTGCTCAAGTTGCAAAACTACTGAAGGAAAATGGTAAAGAACTTCCTTTTGGACTTTACATTACTAACTCTGTTCAGGAAGAAATTGGTCTTCGTGGTGCAGAAATGATCACCCAGCGCATTAAGCCAAATGTTGCTATCGTTACCGATGTAACCCATGACACCACTACCCCAATGATCGATCAAAAATCTAATGGATTGGCGAAAATTGGCGATGGTCCAGTAATCAGTTACGCTCCGGCAGTACAAAACAACTTAAGAGAACTATTAATTGACACTGCAGAGGAAAAAGAAATTCCTTTTCAGCGCAATGCTTCTTCCAGGTTCACCGGTACAGACACCGATGCTTTTGCCTATAGCAATGGCGGAGTAGCTTCAGCATTAATTAGTTTACCATTACGTTATATGCACACAACCGTAGAAATGGTGCATAAAGAAGATGTTGAAAATGTAATTAAATTGATCTACGAAAGTGTTTTAAAGATCAAAAATGGAGATACGTTTAGTTACTTCGACTAATAAAATATACGAAATGTATCGAAAAGCTCCTTTTTAGGAGCTTTTTTATTTTCCTTAAGCTAGGTTTCACAGATTATTATTAATTGTGTATGGACATTCCATGTATCTTTCGAAAAAAAGAAAAAAGCATATGACACTTTCTTCAGAAGACATCAATGTAATTTTAGAAGAACCTTCAGAAGCGGCAAAAATGGCAAATTTAGTCTACGTTTCTGAGCATCATCTTTCAATAAAAAGAAAAAAAGCAGGTCGTGGTTTTTCATATTTGAATGATGGAGAAAGAATTCAGGATAAAAAAGTTGTAGAGCGCATTAAAAAGTTAGTAATCCCTCCAGCCTGGACTCAGGTTTCAATTTCAAAACTTGAAAATGGTCATTTGCAGGTCGTAGGTCGCGACGAAAAAGGTAGAAAACAATACATATACCATCCATTATGGTCTAAAATTAAAAACGAGACGAAATTCTTTAAAATGACCGCCTTTGGGAAAAAACTTCCTCAAATTAGAAAGAAGGTTGATAAGGATTTAGATCTTCACGGCATGTGTAAGCAAAAGGTTCTTGCGCTAATTATTAGATTGATGGAAGAAACTCATATAAGGATTGGAAATGATTATTACGCGCAAAAAAATAAAACTTACGGTCTTTCAACTTTTAGAACTCGCCATGTAAAAACCTATGATGACGAAGTTAAATTCGAATTTGTAGGTAAAAAAGGAAAAGAACATTCGATTAGTGTCGAAAATAAAGAATTAATAAAACTCATCAACCAATGTGAGGAAATTCCTGGTTGGGAACTCTTTAAATTTTATGATGAAAAGGGAGAAAAACACACTATTGATAGCGGAATGATCAATGATTATATTCATGACATTGCAGGCGAATTATTTTCTGCCAAAGATTTTAGAACCTGGGCAGCCTCCAAAATATTCTTCGAAACCTTAATGGAACTTGGGTATATTGAAGATGAAAAGGAAAATAAGAAAACAATTCTCACCTCTTTTGATGCTGCTGCTAGTGGATTAGGAAATACACGTGCCGTTTGCAGAAGTTACTATGTACATCCAAAAATAGTAGAATCTTACGAAGATGGTAGCATCGTTTCATATTTTGAAAATGTAAAAAAAGACGACCAAAAAGATTACACAAAACTTTCTGAAACAGAAAAAGTAATGCTTAGTCTTATTGAAGACTATGAAATAAGTATATAAAAAAAGCTCCTATATAGGAGCTTTTATATATTTTCTAAGAATGACTATTCAGAATAAAATTTAAGCATTTCAATAACATCCTTCTCATTCTTAATTTTATTTTCCTTAAAATAAGTATCCATTTTTCCTTTATCAGAAAATATTGATTTAAAATCTTTTTCTTTTAACCTTACTTCCTTAAGCCTACCACCATCTTTTTGAATATAATAGGACATATTAACATCTAGATGTGCCGGTCTACTTTCCTCATAACCACTCCTAGCCTCTTTTGCAGGTATAACATCAGGCAATGGTCTAGCCAAAAATCTTAAACCACTATCTGAAAAATATTCAAACATATATCCATTAATTGTCTCTCCTTCAGTGTTTTTGAAATTATCTATAAAAATCGTATAATCTAATAATCTATATTTTATGGCTTTTAGTTTCGGTAGCACATTAATTTCATCAGAATTCTTTTGAACTTTTATTTCCACCACCTCTTCAACTGAGTTATATCGAGCGAAAGCCTCCAAAGATCTTTCACCATCATCAATAATCGTAGGTAAAAATAAATCATTGATGTACGGACTACCAGTATATTTTTCGGGAGTTTTTGCTTTTGTAAAAATTTTTAAAGGACCACTGTTTGCCATACCGTTCATATACGATTGGGCATTTAAATTATTTATTACTATTAATAACAAGAAAATTAAAATATTTTTTTTCATCTCGAGAAGTTTTAAAATAATTAAACAAATTCCATACCAGAAATTAAATTATTATTACTTCGTACTTAAGTCTTCAAAGTAAATTATGGAATATATCTATCGATTAGATTAAGCTTAATAATATAAATAATTGAGTTCAATTCAGAAATTTATGATACCTACATTATATTTTCAACAACTATTGTTTCATAGCACATTCTGTAATAAATTCAAAAAATCATCTCTGTCCGCTATTCTATTTGCTTTTAAATATTCATTCACCTCATAACGCTGACCTAGAAAATTTCGAATTTGTTTTTTGTTTAGGTTAAACTCATGAAGTTCTCCAGAGCTTTCCTGCAAAAAGTATCTCATTTGAACTTCTATTTTCCGGGGTTTACTATCGGTATATGATGAAATAGCTGACACACCGGGTATAACTTCTATAACAGGTTTACCTAAAAGCTAATACTATCTTTTGAATAGAAATCGTAAAAATACCCATTAACTTTTTTCCCTTTCCAATCAGTAAATTCTTCTAAAAAAATTTCATATTCATCAATATCATAAAGAATATTTTTGTTTCTTGGCATAATATTAATCGAATTAGAATTTTTTGCTAATTTAACTTCAATGGCATTCTCTAAGCTATTGTAACGGACGAAAACATCCTTGGAATTTCCTCCGTCCTTCATTTTCGCAGGAACGAATTCTTCATTATAATATATGCTTCCAACAAATTCATCTGGAATTGGTATTTTAGTTGAAATATTTAAATCTGCTCTACTTGGCGAACCATTACTAAATGTCTGACTGTTTACCGAGGTAATAACTAAAAAAACAATTATTAAAGAAGACAATTTTTTCATAACTAATAATTTAATAATGAACACTACTAATATAAACTAAATTTTTAAACATAAGCGTTAGTTTTTAATTTAATTAACTTTAGAACCTAAAGCGTGTATTAATCTTGTTTTACCATGAAAAACTCAATTGCACATAGGATAGCCGATTTTCTTAAGGAGTTCCCTCCTTTTAATTTTCTTAATGCTGAAGAACTTTTGAGTATCTCCCAAGAATCTGAGGTTTTATACGTAGACAAGGGAAATATCCTATTTAGAGAAGGAGAGCAAATGCACGACTTTTTTTATATCGTGCATAAAGGTGCTATACAACTACAAAAATTTAAGAACGAACAATACGAAACTCTAGACACCTGTGACGAAGGTGATATTTTTGGCCTTAGGCCATTATTTGCTGAAGAAAATTATATCATGAATGCGATTGCTGAAGAAGAAAGCATCGTTTATGGTATCCCCATTAATCAATTTAAGCCTTTAACCGAATCCAATAAAAAGGTTGGTAATTTTCTTATACAGAGTTTCGCCACCAATACACGTAATCCTTACGCAAGAGAAGATAAAGGAAAACTATTTTTTGGTAATCAGATAGTGGAGCCGATCAGTAATAGTCCGTTATTTGAATTACAACCTGCACCGATCATCAAAAAAATCGTTACCACCTCTCCCGAAACCACAATAAAAAGTGCCGCTCAATTAATGAGTAGAAGAAAAGTTGGGTCGATTTTGGTCACTAAAACAGATATTCCCGTAGGTATTCTAACAGATGAAGATTTTAGGAACAGTATTGCTACGGGAGACTATTCGATCGACACCACCGTAGACAAGATCATGAGCTCGCCTGTGGTTTGTTATCCTAAAAACGTAACCATTGCGCAGGCGCAAATCACCATGATGAAGCATAATATAAATCATATTTGTATTACTGAAGATGGAACGCCTAACACTCGAGTAGTTGGGATTCTTTCTGAACATGACATAATGGTCTCACAGGGAAACAGTCCTTCAGTTTTAATGAAAGCTATACAGCGATCCAGAAGCACAAAGGAATTAAAAAAGATTCGGAATAAGATCAATTTATTATTAGGAGGATATATTCAGAATAATATTCCGCTTACACATATCTCAAAATTAATATTCGAACTTAATGATGCCACCATAAAAAGGGTGATTTCCAGGTGCGTTATTAAATTACAACAGGAACCGCCTGTTAGCTTTGCATGGCTTAGCATGGGAAGCCAGGGACGTAAAGAACAACTTTTACAAACAGATCAGGATAACGCGATTATCTTTGCAGATCCTCCAGAAGGGAAATTGGAAGAAACAAGAGCCTATTTTTTACAGCTTGCCACCAAAGTAAATAAAAGATTAATGATCGTAGGCTACGAATATTGCCCTGCAGATATGATGGCTAAAAATCCGCGTTGGTGTTTAAGTTTAAGCGAATGGAAAGCCCAGGTTTCTAAATGGATCAAAGAACCAGGACCAGACGAGATTTTACTATCCAACATCTTCTTTGATTACGATATTACTTTTGGTGATTCCAGATTATCTAATATACTTTCAGATTATATTCTGAAATTAATCGATAATCACCCTAAATTTTTGAGTGTTATGGGATCTAATGCTCTAAGAAATCCGTCTCCCTTAGGGTTTTTTAGGCAATTTTTGGTAGAACAGGATGGTGAGAAAAAAGACTTCTTCGATCTTAAAAAACGAGGTTTGCAACCATTAACTGAAAGTGCCCGACTTTTAATTTTATCTTATAAAATAAAGAATCTTAGCAATACAGCTGAACGTTTTGACCGCTTGGCGCAATTAGAACCAAAAAACAAAGAACTTTTTGAAGGCTGTTCTTACGCCAGTAAAGCTTTACTTAAATTTCGTATTAAACAAGGTCTTCAAAATAGGGATAGTGGCCGTTTTATCGATCTTTCAAAACTAAACAAGGAGGATAAAATGAAATTAAAACGTGCTTTTAAATCGATAAAAGCGGTTCAGGATTTAATTAAAGTGAGATTTGAAACTGTAAATGTGATCTAAATGCTAGACTGGTTTAAAAAAGACGAATCTCATTTACCCGAATTTTGGCAAAAATATTCAGCCAAATTTGATAATAATCGAAAAGATCAGCTTATTGCTGAAACTACTTTTGTTGTTTTAGATACTGAAACTACAGGATTTGACCAGGATAAAGATCGAATTTTAAGTATCGGCTGCGTAAAAGTGAGTAATAATAAATTGCTGGTTTCAGACAGTTTTGAGATTTACTTAAAGCAGGAAAAGTTTAATCCTGATACGGTAGAAATTCACGGACTTATAAAACACGAGCGTTTTGAAACTGTTACTGAAGAAAAAGCACTTCAATTATTCTTAAAATATATAGGCAATTCAGTTTTGGTTGCTCATCACGCAGGTTTCGATATTAATATGATCAATGCTGCGATGAAGAGAAATCAACTTCCGAAGTTAAAAAACCAGGTTTTAGATACCGGAGTTTTATACCGAAAAACCAGAATCATTTCCAATTTTATAGATCAGCATAAAAGTTACACTTTAGATGAAGTTGCTTTGGCATACAATATCGATCTTAAAGACCGGCATACCGCCATTGGGGATGCATTTATTACTGCTATTGCTTTTTTAAAAATCCTTGGAAGACTAAAACGCAAAAAACTAAAGGAATTGTTTAAAAAATAAAGTCCGAGTAAAAATTACCCGGACTTTTATCTATTTTTAATTCATCTGAAATTTACAAAGCTTCAGCAATAATTGCTTCAACAACTTCAGGATTTAGTAATGTTGAAGTATCTCCTAAATCTGAAGTATCATTGGATGCGATCTTACGTAAAATTCTACGCATAATTTTTCCACTTCTTGTTTTAGGCAATCCTTCTACAAACTGAATTTTATCTGGCTTGGCAATTGGCCCAACTTTATCTGCAATTTGCTGATTGATCTCTTTTCTTAAGTTATCACGTTTACGGCTTTCACCAGATTCTTTAAGAATCACAAAGGCGTAAAGCGCTTTTCCTTTTACTTCGTGAGGGAAACCAACCACTGCACTTTCAGCAACTGCCGGGTGCTCGTTGATTGCATCTTCAATTGGTGCTGTACCAAGATTATGACCAGAAACAATAATAACATCATCTGTTCTACCTGTAATTCTATAATAACCAACCTCATCTCTCATCGCGCCATCACCGGTAAAATATTTACCTTCGAAAGTAGAGAAATACGTATCCTTATAGCGTTCGTGATTTCCCCAAACAGTTCTTGCAATCGATGGCCATGGAAATTTAACGCACAATCTACCATTTACCTGGTTTCCTTTAATCTCTTTACCATCATCGTCCATTAAACTTGGCTGAATTCCCGGCATTGGTAAAGTAGCGTAAGTCGGTTTAGTTGGTGTTACATAAGGCATAGGAGAAATCATAATTCCGCCTGTTTCGGTTTGCCACCATGTATCTACAATCGGACTCTGATTTTTACCAATATTGTCATTAAACCAGTGCCATGCTTCCTCGTTTATAGGTTCTCCTACAGATCCTAAAACTTTTAAAGAAGAAAGGTCGTGATTTTCTACAAATTCGATATTACGTTTTGCTAATGCTCTAATGGCGGTTGGTGCTGTATAAAATTGCGTGATTTTATGCTTCTCTACAATTTGCCAAAAACGCCCATGATCTGGATAAGAAGGCACACCTTCAAACATTACCGTTGTCGCCCCATTTGCTAACGGACCGTATACAATGTAAGAATGCCCGGTGATCCAACCAATATCGGCAGTACACCAGTACACATCACCTTCAGTATAATTAAAAATATTTTTGAAAGTAAATGCGGTATAAACCATATATCCTGCAGTGGTATGTAGCATTCCTTTTGGTTTTCCGGTAGATCCAGAAGTATATAAAATAAATAAAGGATCTTCAGCATCTACAATTTCAGGAGCGCATTCGTCTGAAGCTTCTTCCATTAACGGCTCTAACCATTCGTCGCGGCCCTCTTTCATTTCAATTTCTTCTCCAGTTCGCTTCGCCACTAAAACTGAACTTACATCTGGACAATCTTCTAAAGCTTCGTCCACAATATTTTTAAGATTCAATGTTTTAGCTCCACGATAAGAACCGTCTGAAGTGATTAACATCTTACAATCGGCATCCAAAGTTCTGGTTGCAAGCGCCTTACTTGAAAACCCCGCAAAAACAACCGAGTGGATTGCTCCTATTCTCGCGCAGGCTAAAACAGCATACGCCAATTCAGGAATCATTGGTAAATAAATACAAACCCGATCTCCTTTCTGGATTCCTTTACTTTTTAAAACGTTTGCGAACTTATTTACTTTTTTATGAAGTTGGTTGTAAGTGATATGTTGCGCCTCGTCATTACTATCATTTGGCTCCCAAATAATCGCAGTTTTATCACCCCTGGTTAAAAGATGACGATCTATGCAATTTTCGGTAATATTAAGTTTGGCATTTTCAAACCATTTTACTTCTGGTTTTGTAAAATCCCAGCTTAAAACATTATCCCATTTTTTTCTCCATGTAAAATGTTCTTCAGCGATTTCTGCCCAAAAGTTTTCTGGCTCACGCACAGATTTTCTGTAAACCTGAAAATACTCTTCCAGATTCTTAATATGATAATTACTCATAATTATTAGTTGGTTGTATGGATTCTTTAATTTTCCCTTAAAACTATTGATTTTTTGCTGATTTTACTTGAACTATTCTATGTTTTTGCAAAATTTTAAGCATAAAAAAAGCGATATGTGTATTATAACATATCGCTTTTAATTACTATTAGACAGAATACCTACTTTAAATAGGCTATTACATTTTCTTGCACACGTTTTTCGATATTAGAAACATCTGCTTTCTCAAAAGTTTCTCCTGTAATATTTTCGTACAATTCTATATATCGCTCGCTAACTGTTTCGATATAATCATCGCTCATAAATGGCACTTCCTGACCTTCTTTTCCCTGAAATCCATTCTGAATTAACCACTGGCGAACAAATTCTTTAGAAAGTTGCTTTTGTGGCTCTCCTTTTTCCTGAAGCTCTTCATAAGTATTTGCATAAAAATATCGTGAAGAATCTGGTGTATGAATTTCGTCGATCAAGACGATTTTTCCTTCTTTTGTCTTCCCAAATTCATATTTGGTATCCACTAAAATAAGGCCTCGTTTTTTAGCAATTTCGGTACCACGCTGAAAAAGTTTTTTCGTATAATCCTCTAAAACAGCATAATCTTCCGCAGAAACAATTCCGCGTTTTAAAATATCTTCTTTAGAAATATCTTCATCATGATCTCCCATTTCAGCTTTGGTGGTCGGAGTAATAATTGGTTCAGGAAAACGGTCATTCTCTTTCATTCCCTCTGGCATTGCTACACCACAAAGCATTCTTTTACCTGCTTTATATTCTCGTGCTGCATGCCCAGAAAGATAACCTCTAATTACCATTTCCACCTTAAATGGTTCACAAGCTTCGCCAACGGCCACATTAGGATCTGGAGTTGACTGAAGCCAGTTTGGAACTAAATCCTCAGTATCCTTCATCATCTTGGTAGCGATTTGGTTAAGGATCTGTCCTTTATAAGGAATTCCTTTTGGCATCACTACATCGAAAGCTGAAAGACGATCTGAAGCGATCATTACCAGTTTATCATCTTTAAAAGCATAAACATCTCTTACCTTTCCTTTATAAACTGATTTTTGTCCCGGAAAATTATAATCTGTCTTAATTAGAGTATTACTCATCTTTGTAAATCGGTTGATTTATTTTACTTAATCGTTGTGTTCTATTGTTTTATAAGCTGCGATGATCTTTTTCACCAATCGGTGACGAATCACATCTTTATCGTCCAAATATACCATTCCTACTCCTTTTACGTCTTTTAAAACTAAAAGAGCTTCTTTTAATCCAGAAACAGTTCTTCTTGGTAAATCAATCTGGCCTGGATCGCCGGTGATAATAAATTTTGCACTTTTTCCCATTCGAGTTAAGAACATTTTCATTTGCGCATGGGTTGTATTTTGTGCTTCATCTAAAATCACAAAAGCATTATCTAAAGTTCTACCACGCATAAAAGCTAATGGAGCAATTTGTATCACGCCTTTTTCTATAAAAGCATCTAATCGTTCCGCTGGGATCATGTCTCGTAAACCATCATATAGTGGCTGCATGTAAGGGTCTAATTTTTCCTTTAGATCACCCGGCAAAAATCCAAGGTTCTCCCCTGCTTCCACCGCAGGACGGGTAAGAATAATTCTTTTTACCTGTTTTTCTTTTAAAGCCTTAACCGCAAGCGCTACACCAGTATATGTTTTCCCTGTTCCGGCAGGGCCAATCGCAAATAAAAGATCGTTCTTTTTGCTAAGATCTACCATTTTTCGCTGGTTGGCGGTTTGCGCTTTAATTAGCCTACCGCTTACACCATGCACCAAAACTTCTCCACTTTCTTTAGAAGATTGATAATCTTCTTTACTCTCACTGGTTAAGACTCGCTCGATCACATTTTCATCCAGTTTATTAAACTTTCCAAAATGATCGATAAGCATTGTAAATCGCTTATCGAATTCTTCCAGCATTTCTTCATCTCCAAAGACTTTTATTTTACTTCCTCGTGCTACAATTTTTAGCTTCGGAAAATATTTCTTTAAAAGTTCTATATGTTCATTACCCTGCCCAAAAAATTCTCTTGGGCTAATCTCTGAAAGTTCGATAACAAGTTCGTTCAAAAGCGTTTGGTTTTAGTTAAAAGTTGGTAGTTACAAGCATAAACAAGCTAAGGAAAATCCATAAGCTATTTATTAAAAAAATTATTTTTTTCAAGATAAATCCTGAAGCATTCAATCTCGATTATCGAGTAAAATTCTTATTACTTAAATTTGTGTTCCTAATATCAGGATGTACTTTTGCAACCTGATTTGTCGCCATATTTTTAGCGCAATTTTAAGGCTAGAAGCACAAAATAAAAGTATCTTCGCTCCTTATACAAACTTAAGGAAATTTAGCCTTTAGAACTTAAAAAAAATATTAACAATCACTTATGGCAATCATAACCTTAACAACCGATTTTGGGCAGAAAGATTACTTTGCAGCAGCGGTTAAAGGAGCTATTTACAACGAGCTGGATGATGTTAGAATTGTTGATATTTCGCATTGCATCTCTCCTTTTCATATTAGTGAAGCGAGTTATATCATTAAAAACGCATACAAAAGCTTTCCAAAAGGGAGTATTCATATTATTGGGATCGATTCAGAATTAACTCCAGAAAATAAACACCTGGCCGTTTTACTGGACGATCATTATTTCCTGTGTGCCAACAATGGTATTTTATCTTTATTAGCTTCAGAAATTAAGCCTGAAAAAATTGTAGAGATCAATATCCATGATAAGATCGAAACCAATTTTCCCGTTCTCGATGTTTTTGTAAAAGTAGCCTGCCATATCGCTCGCGGCGGAACTTTAGATGTTATAGGGAAGAATATTCAGGAAATAAGATATCTAAAACAAATCGAGCCCTTGATCAATAGCGATAAAAACCAGATCATTGGTCACGTAATTTATATCGATAATTATGGGAATGTGATCACCAACATTTCCAGAAAGTTATTCGAAAATATTGGCAAAGGCCGCCAATTTACCATTAGTGCAAGAATGGTCACTTTTAATAAGGTTTATGAAACCTATAGTGATTGCATTAATTTTAAGATCGAAAAAGATAAACGTGGCGAAGAAGATGGCAAAAAATTAGCTGTTTTTAATTCAGCTGGATATATTGAGTTAGCCATTTATAAGAGTAATCCTTTAACGGTAGGAAGCGCTGCTAGTTTATTTGGATTACAAAATAGAGACACCGTAACTATAAAATTTGAAGCTTATGCTAGTAAGGATCGTAAAGCTGAGCTTTAGCCCAGAAAATATTGACGCATTTCTGGACATTTTTGAAAATACAAAAGAACAAATTCGCAATTTTAAAGGTTGCCAGCATTTAGAATTGTATCAGGATAAGCACAATACCAACCAGTTTTTTACGTATAGTTATTGGGAGACTGAAAATGCGCTCGAAAATTATCGAAATTCGGCATTTTTTAAGGTCGTTTGGAGCAACACCAAAATTTTGTTCAACGCAAAACCAGAAGCCTGGAGTATGGATAGACTTTGGGTTTCAGATCAAAATTAGACATTTTTGTTAGCAATTTTAAATAAAGAAATACAATCATTTTTTGCTACGCCAATTGGTTATCTTGTTATCGGGATATTTTTGGTGGTAAGCGGTTTGTTTTTATTCGTTTTTACTGGCGAATACAATATTTTAGATAGCGGTTTTGCGAACATAAAGCCGTTTTTTAATATGGCGCCGTGGATTTTTATCTTTTTGATCCCTGCCATAACCATGAAAAGCTTTTCTGAAGAAAAGAAACTAGGCACCATGGAACTTTTGCTCACCAAACCATTATCGATCATCAATCTAATATTGGGCAAATATCTGGGCGCTTTAATTTTGGTGATTTTAGCGATTATTCCGTCCATAATTTACGTAATCACAATTTCAGAATTAGGACGAATTCCGGGGAATTTCGATATGGGAGCAACTTTAGGAAGTTATTTGGGGCTTCTATTTTTAGGTGGTTGTTATACCGCTATCGGTATATTTTCTTCAAGCCTAACCAACAACCAGATCGTTGCGTTTATATTGGCCGTTTTTCTATGTTTTTTAAGCTTCTTTTTATTTGAAGGAATTTCTGGATTTCAGCTTTTTGGAAATTCAGATTACGGAATAGATTACTTCGGAATTAGCTATCACTACCGCAGCATTAGTCGCGGCGTTGTTGATACACGCGATCTTATTTACTTTTTAAGTTTTATAGCATTATTCCTGAAGCTTACCCACTTCAGAATAAAAAATCTAAGAAATAACTAATCTTGAAGCAGTTTTCTAAATACAAATCGGTTGTTTTATTTATCGTAATCTTAGTTGCGGTAAACTTTGCTGCTTCACAATATTTTGAACGTTTAGATCTTACCCAGGATAAACGTTATACCCTTTCTAAAGCTTCAGAAGAAATTATAGAGGATATCGAAGAACCGATTATTATCGATGTCTTTTTAAAAGGAGATTTCCCTTCAGAATTTAAGCGCCTGCAAAACGAAACCCGACAGATCCTTGAAGAATATGCTGCGAAAAACACCAATATCGTCTTTAATTTTATAGATCCTTTAGCTGAAGGTGCCAACGCACAGCAAGTCGCGCAACAGTTTTACCAAATGGGAATGTCGCCGGCGCGAGTAAATGTGATGGAAAATGGGCAAAATAGCGAAACGATTATTTTTCCCTGGGCAATGGCCAATCTTGGACAAAAATCGGTTAAAATTGGTTTGCTTAAAAATCAGTTAGGCAGCAGTGATGAAGACCGGGTAACAAATTCGGTTCAGCAATTAGAATATGCGTTTACTGATGCGATTAGCAAATTAATTTACCCTCGAAAAAAGAAGATCGCGGTAATGCGTGGTAATGGGGAATTACCAAATCCTAATATTGCAGATTTTGTTAAGACGCTTCAGCAATATTATTTTATGGCGCCGTTTACTTTAGATTCTGCCGCGGTAGATCCACAAAAAACACTTCAGGAATTAAAGGAATATGACCTTATTATTGAAGCAAAACCAACCGAAGCTTATACCGAAAACGAAAAATATATACTGGATCAATACAGCATGAATGGCGGAAAGTCGCTTTGGCTTATCGAAAGTGTGGCGATGGAAAAAGACAGTCTTTTAAATCCAAGCGGGACAGCTTTCGCTTTACCGCAAGATCTCAACCTGGGTGATTTCTTTTTTAGTTATGGGATAAGAATTAATCCCAGTTTGGTAAACGATATGTATTCGGCGCCAATTATTTTGGCTACGGGAAATGGCAACGATACCAGGTTTAATCCTTATCCGTGGTTTTATAGTCCGCTTACCTCCTCGCCTAACGATCATCCGATTATCAATAATATCGAGGCAGTAAAATTCGATTTTGCAAATCCTATCGATACTTTAAAAAATAGCCTGCAAAAAACAGTATTATTAAGTAGCTCTCCACGATCTAAAATAGAAGGTACTCCTCGCGAAATTAGTTTAGACATAGTTGGCGAGGAACCAGATATCGCTTCGTATACTAATGGTGAACAGGCACTGGCTGTTTTATTGGAAGGTGAATTTACTTCAGTATATAATAATCGCCTCAAACCTTTTGAAATTCAGGATAATTTAAACAAAAGTAAACCGACAGAAATGTTGGTGATTTCAGATGGAGACGTGATTAAAAATGATCTTCAACAGGGAGCACCTCTAGAGCTTGGATTTCAGAAATACACCGGCACCACATACGGCAATAAAGAATTTTTGCTGAATGCCGTAAATTATATGCTGGATGATCGCGGACTAATGGATATTCGTACCAAAAAAGTGTCGATTGCGTTTTTGGATCCACAGAAAACAGCAGCTGAACGTACTAAATGGCAATTGATAAATATTGCTCTTCCATTATTCATATTAGGCATTTTCGCACTGCTTTATAATTGGTCTCGCCGCAGAAAATACACCAGGAAGAAATAATTACCTCCAGAAACTTCGAATTTCGACATATTAACAATTTAGTGGTGGGATTTTTCGAAAAAACCCTGTACAAGAGTGGTTTACTTATCAACAACTTCAATTTAATGTTAATAAAAACTCTTTCGAGCTGCTTCAATTTTTATAGGATTCAAATATCTTTGTAAGTGATTCTAATAAATCAATAAAAAGCCAATGAAATTTATTGTATCCAGCAGTTATTTGCTGAAACAGCTTCAGATACTTGGTGGGGTTATTAATAATAACAACACTTTGCCGATATTGGATAATTTCCTTTTTGATTTGAACAATGACGAGTTAACAGTTTCTGCATCAGATCTAGAGACCACGATGTCTGCTAAATTGAATGTAGAATCTGATTCTGAAGGAAAGATCGCCGTACCGGCCAAACTTCTTTTAGATACGTTAAAAACTTTCCCAGAGCAACCATTAACTTTTGTTGCCGAGGATAATCATACGATAGAGCTTAGCTCTAATCACGGTAAATATGCGCTTGCGTATGCCGATGGTGAAGAATTCCCTAATCCTGTAAGTTTGGAAGATCCAAGCAATACAGTGATCGAAGGTGATATTCTTTCTTCTGCAATTAGCAAGACGATTTTTGCATCTGGTAACGATGATCTTCGCCCGGTAATGAGCGGAGTTTTCTTTCAGTTCTCTACAGAAGGTTTAACTTTTGTAGCTACAGATGCTCACAAATTGGTAAAGTATTCTCGCGAAGATGTAACGGCTTCACAAACGGCAGAATTTATTATGCCTAAAAAACCGCTTAACCTTTTAAAAGGAATTTTAGCAGGTAGTGAAAGTGAAGTGCTTATCGAATATAATGAGAGTAATGCCAAATTTACTTTTGATGATACTACATTAATTTGTCGTTTGATCGATGGGAAGTATCCAAATTACGAAGCGGTAATTCCAAAAGAGAATCCAAATAAACTGACTATAGAGCGTAACCAGTTTTTAAGTTCTGTAAGAAGGGTTTCTATTTTCTCTAATAAAACGACGCATCAGGTACGTTTAAAGATCGCCGGGGCCGAGTTAAATATTTCTGCGGAAGATGTAGATTACAGTAATAAAGCAGAAGAGCGTTTAACTTGTGGTTACCAGGGTGACGATATGCAAATTGGATTCAACTCACGTTTCCTTACTGAAATGCTGAATAATTTAAATTCAGATGAAGTACAACTAGAAATGAGCTTGCCTAACCGCGCGGGTATTTTAACTCCGGTTGATGGATTAGATCCAGGAGAAAAGATTACCATGTTGGTAATGCCGGTGATGTTGAATAACTAGAAAGTAAATCGGTCTTAAGAAAGAATCCGAATTTTATATAAAATCAAAACCCATTCAGTTTCCTGAATGGGTTTTTGTTTTTCGATTGATGCCTGAAACTAAAGTTGATCTTCAGTTTGATATTGTATAATTATTTGATAATATTTATGGTTAATGGATAATTAGTTGGTTCTCCATTAGATGCTTTAATCGCGTTGATGATAGGGAAAACAAATCCCAAAATTCCAATCAGAATCAATAATATTACTCCAATTCCGATAAAAACCAGTGGAATACAAACTACAGAATAAATAAATAAGCTAATCTGGAAATTCATAATATCCTTCCCCTGATCGTCCATATCCTGAATTTTATCTTTCTGTGTTGCCCATAAAATAAGCGGTACAATAAAACCTCCTATTCCGGTTATAAAGTCTAGTAGCTGACTCAAATGCATAAGCATTAACATTTGTCTGTCTTCTCGCAAAGCTGTGTAGGTTTCCATAATTCTTTGATGGTATTTTGATGGTTAATAAAAGTTCTCTTAAAAAAGGAACTACACTTAAAAGACGAGTATAAAAGAGCTTTGTTACACTTTTCTTCAAAATTCTTGCATACACGCTTTCTTTGTTATCTTTGCAGGCATGAAATTAAACGATACCATTGTTGCGCTTGCCACGCCTTCTGGAGCCGGAGCCATTGCTGTTATTAGAGTTTCGGGACCCGAAGCTATTTCCATTGTCGCTCCGCTTTTTAAAGCCAAAAGCCGAAAAAAATTAGAAGAACAGCCTACCCATACCCTGCATTTAGGGAATATTATGGATGGACAGCGTAATTTAGATGAAGTTCTAGTTTCAGTTTTTAGAGCACCAAAATCTTATACCGGCGAAGAAACTATCGAAGTTAGTTGCCATGGTTCGCCTTATATTCAACAGGAAATCATTCAACTTTTAGTAAGAAGTGGTTGTAGATCTGCGGAAGCCGGTGAATTTACACTACGAGCATTCCTGAACGCCAAGATGGATTTGAGCCAGGCAGAAGCAGTAGCCGATCTTATTTCTTCTGAAAATGCAGCTTCTCACCAAATGGCAATGCAACAAATGCGTGGAGGTTTTTCTAACGAAATTCAACGTTTACGAGAAGAATTATTGAATTTTGCTTCGCTTATCGAGTTAGAACTCGATTTTGCCGAAGAGGATGTCGAATTCGCTAATCGTGATCAATTTAGAGATCTGGTGGCTAGAATTCAGAAAGTATTAAAAAGACTTATCGATTCATTTGCGACCGGAAATGTATTGAAAAATGGAATTCCGGTAGCCATCGTTGGTGAGCCGAATGTTGGAAAATCCACCTTATTGAATGCGTTATTAAATGAGGAAAGAGCAATTGTTTCTGAAATTGCAGGAACTACTCGAGATGTTATAGAGGATGAATTAGCAATTGGTGGTGTTGGTTTTAGATTTATTGATACGGCGGGAATCCGGGAAACCAAAGATGTAGTAGAAAGCATTGGAATCAAAAAAACCTTCGAAAAAATAGGTCAGGCGCAAGTGGTCATTTATCTATTTGATACTTCAAGATTAAGTAAGATCGAATTTACGGAAGGAAGTGTTGCTAATCAGCTACAAGGCAATGAAACTTCGCTGAGTATGATTCAGGTTGAAATTGAAAAAATTAAAAATAAATATCCGCAAAAACCTTTGGTAATTATCGCCAATAAGATCGATCAATTAACCGAAGAGCAGGTAGAAATTTTAACTTCCAGAATCCCAGACCTTCATTTACTTTCAGCAAAAACAGGTTTGGGCGTTGAAGAATTGAAAGAAAAATTATTGAATTTCGTTAATACTGGCGCACTGAGAAATAATAACACGATTGTTACCAATAGTCGACATTACAATGCCCTTTTAAAAGCCCTGGAAGAAATAAACAAAGTTGAAGACGGATTAAATATGGATCTATCTGGTGATCTTTTAGCCATAGATATCCGCCAGGCATTACATCATTTTGGCGAGATTACCGGCGAAATTACCAATGATGATCTGCTAGGAAATATATTTGCTAATTTCTGTATCGGGAAGTAAATTAAGTTTCTTTACGCTTACTTTGTTTTCTTTTAATTGAAAAACAGATAATTACATAATTTTTGTTTTTCTTTTATGTTCTTTGTTACTATATTCGTTGCTACAAATGTACTTCATTATTTTAAGATGTAGTACAAACGTACTCCATTATGAAGATATCACTAAAACAAAGAAAATTAAAGAGTGGTAAGATAAGTTTATCCATAGAATATTATAAAGGTTCTGAAACATCACCAGAGGGTAAACGAAGGCATATTCGTGAAAATGAAAATCTGAAGCTGTTTTTACACGATGAACCTAAAAATGCCATTGAAAGAAAAGAAAACAAAGAAACTTTAGCTTTAGCCAAAAAGATTCTGGCTATACGAGAAGCAGAATTTTATCAAGGAAGATTTGACTTGAAAAATACAGCTAAATCCAAACGTCGTTTCTTGGATTTTTTTAATGAGAAAGCCGAGGAAAAAAGTGATAGCATAAAAAATTATGGCACTTGGACGGCTACCCTAGTACACCTTAAACGTCACATCACACCAAATACTACTTTTGAAGAAATTGATGAAAATTTTGTTAAAAATGTGCGTCAGTATTTTGATAAGTATGCACAAACAAAAAGTAACCTTCCCCTATCCCTTAACTCTAAATACACTTATTTCAATAAATTTAAAGCTGCACTTAGAGCCGCCTTTGATGAAGGATATTTATCTATTAATTACAGTAGTAAGATAAAATCGTTCGAGCAGGCCGAGAGTCAAAGAGAGTATCTAACATTTCAAGAGTTACAAAAGTTAGCTAAAACTCCATGCAAATATGAAATTTTAAAATCAGCTTTTCTTTTTTCATGTTTAACAGGATTAAGATGGTCAGACATCAATAAGATGTATTGGGCTGAAGTGCGTGATGAAGATAGCCAAAGCCGTATCAATTTTATTCAGAAAAAAACAGATGGTGTAGAATATCTATATATATCAAAACAAGCTCGAGATTTACTAGGAGAACGAAAAAACCCATTAGATCGAGTTTTTACTGGCCTAAAATATTCCGCAGTTTACAATAACGAATTAGTCCGTTGGTGTAATCGATCCGGAATCTCTAAGCATATTACTTTCCATAGCGGCAGGCATACCAATGCCGTTTTGCTTTTAGAGAATGGAGCGGATATATATACAGTATCTAAGCGTTTGGGACATAAAGAAATTCGTACAACCGCTATTTATGCGAAAATTGTAGATCAAAAAATGAAGGAAGCGTCTAATTTAATTCCAGAAATAAAATGGTAAAAATCATTCATAAATTTACATTAGCACTATTTATTATTCAGATAGTCTCCTTTTTTATCTATAATAGGCATTTTATTATTAATTGGATTTCTGATAGTTCAAATTCAAAAATTAGGTGGGTAAAAAAAAGAGATCGATTCATACTATTTCTTTCAATATATTTCTTGTTTATAAGCTATTTTATAAGCGTAAAAATAGTTCACACCAGCGAAAATATAACTTATCTGTTTTCAGGGCTTATGTTGGCAATGACCCTAACTATTATTTCATTTTATTGCACAAAGTTCAAGATTTTCGATCCAGGAGTACGCAAAAGAGTTAACTCAAAAGGAAAAATTATTATCAGGGAAAATTTTGCGCTGAAAAAAATTTCTGAAAGTGATTTATTTCAATTAATTGAAAATTCATATAAAGATTCCTTTTCGTCTGATTTCATAGATTTTAAGCGCATATTTATTGATAGGGATGAGGAGATAAAAAAACTTATTTGTATAGATGTTGATCGTAATAAAAAAGTCGGTTATTCAAAAATTTTTGAATTAATGCACGACCTTTCTGAAAATGGTATACTTGATCTATGGGATGAGGATCGGAAAAATTTTATAAAATTCGTAAAGAATAATTTCCAAAGAGGAAATAAAATTATTGTAGAAAAAAATTTAGATTCAAGTTACTCCAAATGGCTTGGCAAAAACAGGTAAGGTAAATACTTAAGCACAAGTCTATTACCTTTCACTCTATAGTTTTTACTATTACTTTTATCAACCTTTGCTTTCGTTAACCCGTAAATAGAAAGCAATGGAAAACCAATTGATTTTAGAAAAGTTGAACCGATTAGAAAAGCTGATCGTAGGCTCAACAAAAGAAATTCTTACTGTAGAAGACTTAATTAACTACACCGGCTACAAGCGATCTTACATCTACAAGCTTGTGCATAACAATGTAATTCCATTTTCAAAACCGAATGGAAAGACTCTTTTCTTCGAGAAGTCAGAAATCGATTCCTGGTTACTTCAAAATAAAAGCCAGTCTGAATCTCAAATAGAGGATAAAGCCAAAGATTACATTAATACCAGAAAAAAATAAAGCGTTCAAAACTCGCAATTTTGAACGCTTTTAAAATCTTTATAACTCTTAACATTGAGTAGGATGCAAATATAAGCATTTTACTCTCTCGATAGCTAAAAAATCGATTGAAGAATGAATGTACTAAAGAATCACATCACCGGAAACTTTACGATGGTTCCTAATGATCTTATTGAGGATAATACCCTTTCAGACAGATCCAGGTTTCTTTACATTTTTTTGGTTCATAAACCAGAAAATTGGGAATTCCGAACAAAGCATTTGAGTGACGCCTTAGGAATGCACAAAGATACTTTTAGGAAATATCGCAACGAACTTTGTGCAAGAGGATGGATTGAAGTTGAAGAACAAAAAATTATTAAGGGAGAGTTTAAGTCAAAAATTTATCATCTATACGGTGAGCCTATTCACACAAATAAGCAAATCCCGAACGATACTAAATTAGAAAAAGGACGAAATTTTCCGTCACGGAAAAAAACGGTCACGGAAAAAAATGGTCACGGAAAAAACCCGCCACTTAATAATAAGAACTCTATAATAATAAGTAAAAAAGAAAAAATAAATAGAGATAAAATAGAAAAAACGAAAAATTCAAATTATCAAAACCCAAATCCTAGATAATTATGACTTCTCAAAATCCATTTAAAAAAATCTTTATTGATAAAGCCAACGAATTGCTTTTGAAAAGAGAAAAAAGAAATTTTGAGATCGATGATGATAATAAATACGCCGTGGATTTTTTTATTTCTTACTTCTCAAATGCCGAGAAATTAAAAACCCTAGGAGGTAAATCTCACAAAGGAATTTATTTCTATGGAGGATGTGGCACTGGTAAAAGCCTGTTTTTTGAGATTTTAGAAGAAATTTATAAATCCTACCAAAATCCTGGTCTCAGAATAAAAACGGTACACACAATTGGCTTAACAGACCAGTATTTAAGTCAATTATCACGTCCAAAACAGTTAGCCCCTAACGACGATTCTTTATACTCAAAATATAAGAAAGGAGCCACCCATTTTGAAGACCTGGGGGCTGAGAGCAAAATTAATCATTTTGGGAATTCGATTGAGATTATGGCTGATCTGTTACAATTGAGATACTCGGAATCCCGAAGAGCTCTTTGTAAAACATTTATCACTACTAATTTTTCTCCGGAGGAAGCCAGAAACAGGTACGGTGAACGGGTTTATGACAGGATGTTCGAAATGTTCAATTTTGTAAAGTTAACCGGTAGTTCTAGAAGAAAATAAGATTCATTGGTGAAGAAGATTGGGATTGAACCTGCTTTATTTCTTAATGCATTGATGTGGCTCTATCTTTTTTTCACCAGTAGGATTAAACGTAAAATTATATCGAGAGGTGTCAATGTCCTGACAAATTGAAATTTGCAGCCCATTCACATCTCGTTTTTCTCCCGAAGGTCGCAAAATAAAATACAATGAAAAGAATTAAGAAAATAGAATTCAGGGTTACCCGTACTGAACATTTATATATTAAAAATAAAGCCGATAAAGCCGGATGTACCGTATCTGAATTTCTTAGAAATACGGCTATGGGGTACCCGATAACTTATAAGCTCAGTCCAGAGGAATTAGAAGTATATAAGCAGCTAAATAAATTTAGTGACAATTTCAGAAGGATTGGAAACCTGTACAAGTTAGGAGATGTTACCGGAGTAAAGGAAACCTCGGTAGCAACTGCAAAATTAATTCGATCGCATCTAAATAAATTAAAATGATAAGCAAAGCCAAATCTTGCCCTGGAGGAACAGCACTTTTCAATTACATAGTTAATGAACAAAAAGGCTATGAACTTTTTCGTAATGGGCTTTCTGGAATAACACCAAAGGAATTGTATTCCGATATGTCTATCATTCAGAATCAAAATTTGAGGTGCACAAATAATACGATCAGTATTGTTTTATCACCAAGTATAAAGGATGGTAGCCAAATGTCTAATGATCAATTAAAGAATCTAACGGAAAATTTTTTGAAAGAATTGGATCTTGATCCTAAACAGCGGCAATTTATAGCCTTTGTCCATACGGAAAAAGACCATAAACACGTACATATTTTAATGAATCGGGTCAAGACTAATGGCAAATTACTTCAAGATAGTTTTATTAGTAAGAATGCACAGGAAGCTGCGCATAAAGCTGCAATGACGTACGGGCTTACTTCGGCCAAAGATTTAAAAGAAGCTTCCGAGCGAAAGCGAAAAAACTCTAATAAGGAGGTAAAAAACATCATTAAAAAAGCTAATTATCTCGTTTTAAAGTCGAAACCTAAAAACCTAAAAGTGTATCAAGCAGCAATGGCTAAACGTGGAATCCAAGTCCTGCCAACTATTAATAGACAGGGGAATATTCAGGGGTTTCGGTTTATACACGATGCTACGGGAACCAATTTAAAAGCTAGTGAGGTAGACCGAAATATGAAGCTAAATGAAGTGTTTACTTCGGAAAGCCCAGATAGGGATAGAGGTTTAGATCAGGAGCAACTATTGCAAGACCATAGTTTAAATACCGAAAAGTTCACTTCGCTGCTATCTAAACTAGGAAACTATGTAGATGAAACTCCAGATGAAAACTCGAAAAAGAAAAGAAGGAGAAACTCAAGAAATCGCTAATCATTATGGCCAAACAAGCAAAACCGAAAGTTTCAGAATTAGTTGAGATACTCATTCAGCAAATGGATGAATTTCAAAAGGTAACCAAAGAACGAAATGAAGTTTTAAGTAATTCTATCTCCAAGCTTAAATACTTAAAAGTAGATTTTAATGTTGCTGAGCTTGAAGCTATGAAGCAAGCTAATAGAGCGATATTAATAAAGGACTTTGAAAATTTTCACACTCAAACCAGGAAAAATAATAAGGAGTTGCTGAAAGCGCATAAAAAGGTTAGTTCCAGTAAATTACTATATCTGACTGTTTTAAACACTCTCATTTTTTTATCGGCTGTTACAATGTTATACGTGACTTTTAACGGCTCAACGAATAAATCACAAATTGAAAACCTGGTTCAGGAAAATAATAGGCTCAAAAGACAATCTGAAAGTATAAGTAAGTTCTTCCAGGAGCACAAGGAAACGGACGCGCAATTCAAAGAATGGGTAGAAAAATAAATCAAACCTTGAAATGCTTTCAAGACCTGAAAATACAGTATAAACGGAAAAAATATATTAAATTTGAAGTAACTAGATTTACTAAATTTATATTCTATATTTTATAAAAATTAGAAGTGTAAAATATAAAATTTAGTTTTATAAATCTTAAAAAGATAAACTATAGAATAAAAAATATATTTTTTATAAAATAAAATTCTTAAGCGTTTAGCTTTTGATTTTGGTCTTAGGAAATCGCCAATTTTTTTACCCACCATTATCAAAGCAAGGCGTCCACGTTACGGCGTGGACTGCTTTTGTTTGGTGGGAAGGTGTTTGGCGATACCTCTGAGACCGACAAGTTGCAGTTCCACGCTTTTTTTATGCGAGAACTTCAAGATCAAGGGCTGACTTAACCATTTAAACTTAGCCTATGAATCAATTACGAAACTTAAACTACACTTTTGAAGAAATCGAAATCCTCAAAGTCCTTGCAAGCTTTCCAGAGGATAGAGATAAAGCTCTAAAAATAATTATATCAGGATTAAACGATTATGAATTACCCAGGGTAGAAGATATCTTAAACAAGTTCGTAGAAGATGGAATATGGAGTACCCAGGAAATGGAAGACGGGAAATACAAGTCCTCTTTTCAAATAGACCTCCAGGATTTTATTCTGAATTACCCGAACCCAATCCCGAAAAACATCAAATCGGACATTGATGTTAATTCTGTTATTGAAAAATTGTCTTGTTCAAACCTTGACCTAACTGAAGTTCATTATCTCACTACCCTCCTAAAAAAGGATGCTGTAGCCCAATTCTAACCTAAAACTATTTATTATGAAGAAAATCATTTACTTATTACCACTTTTGTTATTATGTCTATCTTGTAGTAATGACTCGTCAGATGATCTACCAGGTAATGAAACCACAAATAGCAACTTTACGGTAGAATATTTACAAACTGGTGATAGTGATCAGTTTAGTCAGGAAATCACTTTCTATTCTGCGTATGGCTGGAAAGATACAGATTCCGAGAATGATGTTGATGCCAACCTGAATTCGGAAAATTCTGCGCTACCGGGGTCTTTATCTTATACAACTAAGCAAGCTTCACCAGGTATCTGGGTTACCTACAACGTAGCACCTGATAATATAGAAGAAGGGATATCACTCGATGTTACTTTTAAATTTTATAAAGATGGCGAACTCATTGATACTAAGAATCTTTCTATAGGTGATGAAAGCACTACTACCGATAGCTTTACTTGGGAGTATTTTGCTGACGTTAGTGGTGAATGATTATTACCAAACTATATAAGTTAAAAGCTATCCGTTATATTTTATAGTATTATTTCGATTAATAGGGTAAATCTTACTATATTTCTCGAAACTTTACTAAAGGAAAGTAAAATCCAGATGATGCTTTTCATCTGGATTTTTTGCATCATAGCTATTATGTTTCTTTTTATTTGCTTATCATTACTTTATTTAACTATATTTGCAACCTAGACATTATGCAGTATAAAAATGAAAAACAAGGTTGTTGAATTAAAAGCTATATTAAATGAAGAAGGCCTTTCTTCTGGCTACTCCTTTAGAGGGAAAATTCGTCAAATTTCAAACGGAGAAATTAGAGTAATCCAGCTTAAAGACTTCATTGATGAGTACGCCGCTATTGGGAACGAATGCTATTTGATTTCAGCAGATAAAATAAAACCAAAATATTACCTTGAAAATGGGGATATTTTATTTATAGCCAAAGGAACTAATAATTATGCTCTGGTTTTCACCGCAATCGATGATATACCTACCATAGCATCATCAGCACTTTTCGTAATAAAAGTGAATAAAGAAGTAGCAGATCCACATTACGTAGCCTGGTATATCAACCAAAATCCGGTTCAGAATTATTTGAAGACAAATGAAACCGGTACCTATGTGACCAGCATTAATAAAGCTACAGTAGTGCATATCCCTATTAAGCTGCCTTCGTTGGATCTTCAAAAACAAATTGCAAGACTTGCACAACTACATATTAAAGAAAAGCAGTTAACGGCTAAAATTACCAACTTAAAAGAATCCTTAATCACCAATCAATTATTAAATACCTTATAAAAATGGCTTCGACTAAAATAAAACCTACCCAAAATCAGATCAATACGGCATTATGGAATGCCTGTGACACCTTTAGAGGTGCTTTTGATTCTTCAGAATATAAAAATTATATCCTGGTTTTTATGTTTTTGAAATACTTAAGTGATGTTTGGAAAGATCATTACAATCAGCTAAAAGAACAGTATGGAGAGAATGAGGAGTTGATTCAACGAAAATTGAAAAGGGAGCGTTTTGTGCTTCCGGAGAATTGCACCTTTGATTATATATACAATCATAGAAATGATACAGACATAGGCGAAAAAATTGATAAGATTTTTGCCCAAATTGAAGAACGCAATATTGAAAAACTGGATGGGGTTTTTAGGAATATAAGTTTCAATTCAGATAAATTAGGCCAGACCAAAGATAGAAATCGCCGATTAAAGAATTTAATCGATGATTTTGCAAAGCCCGAATTAGATTTTCGTCCTTCTTTATGGGAAGACAAAGAAGATATCTTAGGAGATGCCTATATGTATCTTTTAGAGAAATTCGCTTCTGGTGCGGGAAAAAAAGGCGGTGAATTTTTCACGCCTAAAGAGGTTTCAGCATTATTAGCCAAACTGGTAGCTCCTAAAGAGGGAGATCGCATATTTGACCCTACTTGTGGCTCGGGGTCGTTATTGATTAAGGTAGCTGAAGAAACCAAAGATGAAAAAGGTAACCCAACAAATAACTTCTCCTTATATGGGCAGGAAAGCAATGGTGACACCTGGGCGTTGAGCAAGATGAACTGTTTTCTTCACAGTATGGATGGTGCGCAAATCGAATGGTGTGATACCATTAACAATCCTAAACTGATTGAGGATGATGCATTAATGAAATTTGATATCGTGGTAGCCAATCCTCCTTTCAGCTTGGATAAATGGGGTTATGAAAATGCCGAAGCCGACCGTTTTAAACGCTTTTATAGAGGACTTCCGCCAAAATCTAAAGGAGATTATGCATTTATTCAGCATATGATTGAGACTACAGCTCCAGGTGGTAAGGTGGGGGTTATTGTGCCACACGGTGTTTTATTTCGCGGTAGTGCAGAACAAAAAATTAGAAAGCAACTTATTGAAGAAAATTTGTTGGAGGCTGTTATTGGCTTGCCTACAAATCTTTTTTATGGTACCGGAATTCCGGCGGCTATTCTAATTTTCAATAAAGCTAAAACTACAAAGGACATCCTCTTTATTGATGCTAGTAAAGGTTTTGAAGATGGCAAGAGACAAAATAAGCTGCGGTCTCAGGATATCGTAAAAATTGTTACTGCTTTTAATGACTTTAAAACCATCGAAAAATATAGTTCGGTAGTGCCGCCAGGCGAAGTTGAAGAAAATGATTTCAACTTGAATATCCCCAGGTACGTTGACACCTTTGAAGAGGAAGAACCGGTAGATATCCCTGAGGTTCAGAAAAACATAGAACAGTTAGAAGCAGAACTGCTGGAAGTACGTACAGAGATGAAAAAGCATTTAAAAGAGTTGGGCTATGAGTAGAAATGACAAGGATAAGCCTACTAACCAGTTACAGGTTTTATTTTACGAAACGGCACTTGAAAAAAGTACGATTGAAGTTTTATATGAAGAAGAAACGTTCTGGCTTTCCCAAAAGAAAATGGCTGCCCTTTTTGGGGTAGAAGTCAATACCATTAATTATCACCTTAAAGAAGTTTTTAAGAGTGGCGAATTGGAAGAAGATTCAGTTATTCGAAAATTTCGAATAACTGCCAGTGACGGTAAAAAGTACAGTACGCAGTTTTATAATTTGGATGCTATTATTTCTGTAGGTTACCGGGTAAATTCCAAACAAGCTACACAATTTAGGATTTGGGCAACAAAAACCCTTCGGGAGTATATCATTAAAGGTTTTGTGCTGGATGATGAACGCTTAAAACAAGGAAAGCAGTTTGGGAAAGATTACTTTGATGAGCTCTTGGAACGTATTCGGGAGATCCGTGCTTCAGAACGTCGCTTTTATCAAAAAATCACCGATATCTATGCGCAATGTAGTATTGACTATGATGCAAAAAGCCCTGTTACCAAAACCTTTTATCAAACCGTTCAGAATAAATTACATTGGGCAATTACTGGAGCTACTGCAGCAGAAATTATTTCTAAAAGAGTGGATGCAAACCAACCTGGGATGGGTTTAACCAACTGGAAAAACAGTCCGGACGGGAAAATTTTAAAAAGTGATGTAAGTATTGCAAAAAATTACTTACAGGAAGAAGAATTAGATGCCCTTAACCGTATTGTGGTTATGTACCTGGATTACGCGGAAAATCAAGCCAAGCGGAATATCCCGATGAAAATGACCGATTGGATTGAAAAATTAGATGCTTTTCTTGTCTTTAACGATTATGAGGTGTTGAAAAACGCCGGTAAAATGAGCCATACAATTGCGAAAAAAATTGCCGAAGATGCCTACGAAATTTTTAGGGTACAGCAAGACCTGGATTTTAATAGTGATTTTGATAAGTCTTTGAAAGAATTAAAAAATAAAAAGCAATGAAACTCCCTCCTACCATTAACCGCAGTCTTATACTAATTGTACCTAAACAGCCTTTTTACGATTGGAGCAATGCTTTGTTTCCAGATATGGAAAAGCAACAAGCTTCTGAGGAGCGCGATTATAATAGTTACCTGCTGGAAGATGAACTCTTTTTGGACGATCCTAAAAAAGAATTAGCAAAATACTGGAAACCTATTTTTTTAAATGAGCTCTTTGGGCAGTGCACCGATGAAAATACCTACCCAAAACTGACCTGGAAATTGTTTACCGAATGGTTTAATTTTTACAAATCAAGTATCGTAAGCGATTTAATCGAACAACCAATTGAAATCCAAGATGATGAATATTAGTCAGGACGCTATGCATACAGAACTACCCACAGAAGAAACAAATTCATCAGCCGAAACATCGGTAAGTAAAGGTTATAAACAAACCAAATTGGGCTGGATTCCAAAGGATTGGTCAACCCCGAAAATTGAAGATGTTTTTCAGTTTTTAAAGACCAGTTCTTACTCCCGTAAACAATTAAATTACGACCAGGGTGATGTTTTTTATATCCACTATGGAGATATTCACGCCACTTATAAAAAAACCATATTAGATTTTGAAAAAGAAGTATTAGTACCTCGTATTAATAAAGAGGTCAAATTACCGAACAATGTTGATTTTTTGAAAGATGGAGATGTAGTCATAGCGGATGCGTCTGAAGATTATGAAGGCATAGGAGAGGCAATTGAAATGATGAACCTCAATGGAAGAAAAGTAATCAGTGGACTGCACACTTTTGCTTTACGCGATACAGATAGAAAAACTGTAAAGGGATTTCGAGCTTATATTTTTAAAAGCTATAAAGTAAAAAGGGCGTTAAAAACGATTGCAACTGGCAGTAAGGTGTATGGGATTTCAAAGGGTAACGTACAAAAATTTAATATAATCCTTCCCCCACTTTCCGAACAACAAAAAATAGCTCAAATTTTAAGCACCTGGGATAAAGCCATTGCTTTACAAGAACAACTCATTGCCGAAAAACAAGCGCTTAAAAAAGGCCTGATGCAGGAGTTATTGACCGGGAAGAAACGGTTTCCAGGGTTTACAGAAGAGTGGGAAGTAGTTAAGCTTGAAGAGGTCTGTGATTTCAAAAATGGCAAGGGACACGAACAAAATATAGATGCTGCGGGAAAGTTTGTTGTTGTTAACTCAAAATTTATTTCATCTAATGGTTTTGTGAGGAAACACACTAACAGTCAAATTTCGCCTTTGCATAAAAATGATATTGTTATGGTAATGAGTGATGTACCAAACGGAAGAGCCTTAGCTAAATGTTATTTAATTGATGAAAATGAAAAATTTTCTTTAAATCAACGTATATGTGCCCTGACCCCGAAGAATATTAACACTAAGTTTCTTTATTATCAATTAAATAGAAATAAATACTATCTGAAATTTAATGATGGGTTGGGGCAAACTAACCTCAAGAAAAAAGAGGTGTTAAACTGCCCAATTCTTGTTCCGTCTCCGAATGAACAAGAAAAAATTGTTCAAGTAATAGAAGCGTCTAATGATTCATTAACCTCATTAAATGTAGTTCTTGATAATATGAAAAAACAAAAACAAGGCTTGATGCAGCAGTTGTTAACGGGAGAGAAACGGGTTAATGTTTAAAAAGGTATGGAGAAAAAGACACGAAACTTCTTTGTAAGTTATCATCACGGGAATGCTCAAAAATATGTGAAGGCTTTGCGAAAGTTCAAGCAGGGTATGAAAGTCGCAGATTATTCTTTAAAAGAAGATATATCAGAGTATACAGATGATGAAATATATACGATTATAAGAAACAAGATGCGAGCCTGTTCTGTAACCGTTGTACTTATTGGAGAACGAACAGGATATAGAAAATGGATCGATTGGGAGTTATGGGCATCACTAAGAGCATATAAAAATAGTAGAAATTTTAAAAGGTCATTTAGACCCAAAGGGCTGCTAGCAATTTATTTACCAACAACTAGTCACTCTGTACCTGAGAGGCTACAAACCAACATAGATTCTGGGTATGCAGTATCAATGAGCTGGAAAAATATTGAACGTGATTTTGAAAGCAAAATTAATTATGCAATATGGAAAAGAGACCACGCTAGTCACGAGATAAAAAATCATTTAGAACGCTTCGATAGAAATGCGTTTAATTTTCTTGGGTTTAAAATATAGATATGGCAGGAATTAATAGAGCTCATTCATTAAATGAGAGCAAGGCAAGAATTAATTTATCACTAGGTAAAGAATGTGTTTTTATAAGTCATCATAAAAGTGATTTGGATGACTGTATAAAGATAGCAGACTATCTAATGAGGGCTAACATAGATGTTTATTTAGATGAATACGATTATGATTTAAAGGAGCAGGTACAGAGGCAAAACCCTAAAGGTGTTGTGAAATGTATCAGAAAAGGAATTAATAATAGTACTCATATGTTGTGTGTGCTATCAAGTCAAACTATTTATAGTAAATGGGTGCCTTGGGAAATAGGTTATGGATATGACAAGACAGATTTAGGAGCTATAACACTTAAAGGAATTGCAGATTCTTCGCTTCCAGATTATCTGAAGACAGTGAAGTTAATTAGGGGGACAAAATCATTAAATAAATATATATCGGATATTGTCGGTTATAGCGAAGGGTATCTAAAAATGTATAATAGAATCGATGAACATACCAGACAAATACATTATTTAGACAGTGTATTAGATTGGGAACTTTAAACAAAAAAGACTATGAGCAAAGAATTCGTAATATCAAAGCTATCATTTAGAGATGATGAACAACTAATAGATACAGTTAGAATCGGTTTAGTTAACGATAATTCGGTAGAACCATTTGAAACTAAGGATAGAAATTGGTTAGTTAAGGAATTCAATAATGGCAATATCATTAGAGGAGTATATAAAGGAGTAGACAACTTATGGTATAGTCAAGGGGTTTTTAGAGTTGAAGATGGATGTTTCAAATGGGGCTATCCTTTTCCTAAAAACATTTCAAAACGAAATGTTTTTGTGAGTTATTATCACAAAGATGATCAATTGAAAAGAAAGCAATTCGATAATCTTTTTAGTGATTTGATTATTAATCAATCTGTGATGTTAGACGAAATTAGTGGTGAGAATAGTGACGATTATATTCATAGGTTAATCAATGAAGGCTATATGAAAGATACTACCGTTCTTACAATTTTATTGGGACCCAATACTAAATGTAGAAAACACGTAGACTGGGAAATTGGCGGAGCTCTCAATGTGAAAGTTGGTGACAGATATGCGGGACTTTTAGGTATAAGGCTTCCATCTCATCCAGATTATGGTTTAGGCACAGATTTCAATCCAGATTATTATCCAATAAGATTCGCAGCCAATTTAGAAAGTGGATACGCTGTTCTCGCTGATTGGTCTGAAGACCGAAGAGCTATGCAAGATTTGATCGAGCTAGCATTTTCAAAACGAAAAGAAACAGATAAAATTAAAAATGCTAGTATTCAAAGACTAGCAGAAAACTCTTGTGAATGAAAAATTTTAAAAGCCCATTATCGATATATGTCTTATGGCATCCCGAGTTCAAAGAAGGTACAAATTATGCCAAAAGTATTTATAATACTTTTAGTGGTGTAAACGGTAATGTAACTCATGCAAAATATGATATTCCTGTTCATTACAGAACGCTACCTTTTAAAAATGAAACATTTGCCAAAATACCATTTTCTGAGTCTAAAAAGAATGCTTTAGTTATTTTGGTAGATGAATATATGTTTAATGATTCTAATTGGACTCAGGCTATAGATGACCTTTTAAAATCGAAGCCGGCAAATACTCGTATTTATCCTGTTTCTTTAAGCAATTATGCCTTTGATTTAAACCCGGAACATTTAGCTCCAACTCAATTTATAAAGACAAATCAAAAAGACCCCATTACCGGTAATGAAATAGAAGTTAATGATAGAATTATTAAATATAGATTATTAGAAAGTATTGCTAAGCTTTTATTTAATGTAAAGGATACTTATGATTCTCAAAAAGATAGCGACCCTCCAATAAGACTTTTCATCTCCCACGCTAAAGAGGATGGAGAAGTCTTAGCTATGAAGTTTAGGGATTATATATATAGTAATACAAAACTGAAGGCATTTTTTGATGCTAATGATATAGCAGATGGTCATCAGTTTGAACAGGAAATTAAAAAACATATAAATCATTCAGCATTTGTATTATTTAATACAGATGAATATGCAAATAGAGAATGGTGTAGAAAAGAAATTATTATTGCAAAGAGGTATAGATGTCCTATCATTGGCGTTATGGATATAAAAAAGGGAGAACAACGAAGTTTTCCCTATAGCGGTAATTTCCCTACTATAATATGGGACGATAATTTTGAGGAAATTATTAATTTAGTTTTATCCCAAGTTATTAGTGATAAATACAATGAACTTTATTTAAAATCTATAGTTCAAATGTATGAACTTGAGAGGCGTTATAGTTGTTTAGTACTTCCAAAAGCTCCTGAATTATTTAATTATATTGATATAGAAAATTTTAAAAAGGAGGAGGAGAATATGAATTCCCTTATAGTATTATATCCGGATCCTCCTATAGGAATTGAAGAAGTTAGTTTACTAAATGACGTAGACAAGGAAATCAAATTTATAACCCCTTTATTACTGCCAACATACATTTCAGAACTATGAAAAAGGAAAATAAAGTAACTAATAAAGATTTAGATAAGTTCGTAGCCGAAGAAATAAAAGAGAAATCTAATCAAAAAGAAATTAATTTACTGAAAGGCCGAAATATTGCCGTCTCGATTAGTGATAGTCCTGATATAGAAAATTTAGGTTTTTCATTAGAACATCAAAAAAATCTAATAACAGAAATAACAAGATTTTTGATAATTCACGGGAGTACCTTGGTTTACGGAGGTGATTTACGGCAAAATGGATTTACAAGGTTATTTTCAACTCTTGTTCATCAGTACAGGCCTAGTAAAGAAATTAACAAGAAGTTTTTTGAAAATTATTTTAGTTTCCCAATCCATTTAAAACTTTCAAGAACTGATGTCTTAGAATTTAAAAAGAACGGTGTTTTTCCAGTTTTAGTTGATCCACCTGAAGGCTTAGGAATAGATGAAACAAAATTTTATGACCCTGTAGGAAATGATAATCTTTTTATTTGGTCAGAAAGCCTTTCTAAGATGAGACACGAGATGCAAAGTAACACAGATGCCCGGATTTTTACTGGTGGAAGTATTTCCAATTTTAAAGGTAAATATCCCGGTTTATTAGAGGAGTGTTTACTTGCTTTAGAAAGCAATATACCAGTTTACCTTACGGGAATATTTGGGGGTATAACTATGAAAATAATAGAAGGTCTCAAAGGAAAAAAACCTCAGGAATTAACTCTTGAATGGCAATCATCTCAAAATAAAACCTATGAAGACTTTGTAAGTTATTATAATTCAAAAAAGAGTACAGATCAAATTAATTACGAGCAATGCACTCAATTCTTAAACACATTTACCTTAGAACGTTTAAGTAAAAATAATGGATTGACAACTGAGGAAAATGAAAGACTTTTTAATTCTATACATACGTCGGAAATAATCTTTTTAATCATGAAAGGTCTTCAAAATAAACTATCAAAATAGGATGTCTCAATACACCGAATACAACGACTCCCAAAAACCGGCCTTAAGTTTACTTCAAAAAATGAATTGGCAATACCTTTCCCAACAAGAGGTGTTAGCGGCACGGGAGGGTTTGGTAAGCAATGTGCTATTAGATCAGGTATTGATGAAGCAGCTTCAGAAGATAAATGCTTTTGAGTATAAAGGAGAAGAATATTCTTTTTCTACAGGAAGTATTCAGGGAGCGATTAATGCACTAAAAACAGTACCCAACGAAGGTTTGGTACAAACCAATGAACGGGTATATGATTTAATCACTTTGGGTAAAAGTTTTAACGAAACCGTACAAGGCGATCGGAAGGCGTACACCATAAAATACATCGATTGGGAAAACCCGGAAAACAATGTTTTCCACGTCTGCGAAGAGTTTGAAGTAGAAGGCGTAGCCGGTAAAAAACGTCCGGATGTAGTACTGTTTGTCAACGGTATTCCCTTTGTAATTATAGAAAACAAGCGCCGGGATAAAGATGATTCGCTAGAAGAAGCTATATCACAGCACATTCGTAACCAAAAAGAAAAAGAAGGAATTCCAAAATTATTCTATTACGCTCAGCTTTTAATAGCAGTACATCCTAACGAGGTAAAATATGGCGCAACGGGCACTCCTGCTAAATTTTGGTCGGTTTGGAAAGAAGGTAACGAGAAGGAGATTACTAAACTGCTTCGCTCAAAAAAAAATAACACCTCCCTGGAAGAACGATTAGTAACAGAGCAAGATAAAAGCTTGTATGCCTTGTGTCGTCCAGATCGCTTATTAGATATCGTATATAAATATATTGTTTTTGATGGTCCCGATAAAAAGATATGTCGCTATCAACAATATTTTGCGGTACAGGAAACCATAGACCGAGTAAAGCAACGCAATAAAGAAGGGAATCGAGAAGGCGGTGTGATCTGGCACACCACTGGTAGTGGAAAATCATTAACGATGGTGATGCTTTCTAAAGCCCTGGCTTTAGAAAAGACTATAGAATCTCCTAGAGTAGTAATCGTGACCGATAGAATTAGTTTGGACAAGCAAATTTTTAAAACCTTTGTCAATTGTGGGAAGCAGGTGAAAAAGGCAAAAAGTGGCAGTGATTTAATAGAATTGCTTCAGGATAAAGGAAACGAAATCATCACCACTATAATTGATAAATTTGAAATCGCTACCAAACGTACATCCTTTAAAGATGAGTCACAGAATATATTCGTGTTGGTAGATGAAAGCCATCGTAGTCAATACGGTTCTGCCCACGCCAATATGAAACGTATCGTACCTAACGCCTCCTACATTGGTTTTACGGGGACACCTTTGATGAAAAGCCAAAAGAGCACGGCTAAAAAGTTTGGCGGTTTTATACATAAATACACGATAGATCAGGCGGTAAAAGATGGAGCGGTCTTACCATTGTTGTATGAAGGGCGATCTGCCAAACTGAGCATCAATAAAAAGCAAATCGATAAAGGATTTGAACGCCTGGCCGCTCCTTTAAATGAAGAGGCTCGAAAAGATTTAAAGAAGAAGTTTGCCAGTATCGGAAAAATTTATGAGTCCGATCACGTAATTGAAGAAATCGCTTACGACATATCGAATCATTTTCTTGAGAATTGGAAAGGAACCGGTTTTAAAGCGCAGCTGGCAGTCCCTAAAATTGATACAGCAATAAAATATCAGAAATACTTTGAAGCGCAAACCAACGAAAATTTAAAAATTAATACACGAGTTGTTTTTACGCCACCCGATAGCAGGCAGAATAATGATGATGTATGGTCTGAAACCACTAGCGAATCGCGAAAGTATTGGGAGCAATTGATGCAGCGATTCAACGATCAGGAAGCTTATGAAAACTATGTTATCGAACGCTTTAAAGAAGAGGGAGATGAAATAGAACTTATAATTGTCGTTAGTAAATTATTAACCGGTTTCGATGCCCCAAGGAACACCGTGCTGTATTTAGCCAAGCCCTTAGTGGCGCACAATCTTTTACAGGCTATTGCCAGGGTAAACCGACTTTTTGAAGGAAAAGAACACGGGCATATTATTGATTATGTTGGCATTCTAGGAAAACTGGACGAAGCTCTTACTGAATATAGTGCGTTGGAAGATTTTGATGAAGAAGACTTGACCAATACTGTAATTGATGTAAAAGAAGAGATTAGGAAATTACCAGTTCGTCATTCAGAAGTTTGGGATATTTTTAAAGGTGTTTACGATAAAAATGATTTAGAAGCATTAGAAAGACATATTGCTGATAAGGATGTAAGAGATCAATTTTATGATCGGGTTTCTGCTTTTGCCCGGGTATTACAAACCGCCCTGGCTTCAGACGAGTTTTACGATGAATTTAATACCCAGCAGATAGGTTTTTACAAAAGCGAACTTAAGAAATTTCAAAGTTTGCGTTTATCGGTGCAATTCAGGTACGCAGAAAAGGTTTCTTATAAAGAATATGAACCACGTGTGCGGAAATTACTTGATACTTATATTGATGCAGAAAGGGTAGAATTACTCACTAAAGATGTAAATATTTTCGATAAGAATAAAGTAGAAGAAGCTTTGGAAACCTACGGTAAATCTCCGGCATCTAAAGCAGACTTTATTGCCCACCAGATGAAAAAGGTGATTACCGAAAATATGGACAAAGATGAAGCCTTCTACAAAAAGTTCTCCCAGCTCATTGAAGAGACCATTAAAAATTTTCAGGAAGGACGCTTAACGGAAAAGGAGTATCTGGAATCCATTCAAAAAACACGTAAGGATTTAACAGATGGCTATCAGGATGGTATACCGGAAAAATTACAGAACAAGCCAAAAGCAAGGGCTTTTTATGGTGCTCTCAATGAAGTATTAAACAAAAAGCTAGACAAGTCTATTAGTAAAAATAAAGTAGCCGAGGCCGGTTTGGAAATAGAAACTATCGTTGAAAATTTGATTATTACCGACTGGAAAAAGAATGTGGATATTCAGAATAGGATGGAAAATGAAATAGAAGACTTTTTAATCAGCAAAAGAACCCAACTGGGCATAGAAATAAGCTTTGATGAGATTGATGCTATATTGATTAAATGCCTGCGGGTGGCCAAAAATAATTTCTGATGCACAAAGTAAATTACGGTACTAAGGATATTTTTTTTGAAGTGGAACGCTCCAATCGAAAAACCCTGGCCATAGAAGTACACCCTGATAGTTCTGTTCACATCATTGCCCCCGAACAAAGTTCTCTTACCGATATTGAAAGAAAAGTATTAAAACGTGCCAACTGGATTACAAAACAGCAACTTTATTTTGAGCAATTTTTACCGAGAACACCTGAGAGGGAATATATATCTGGAGAGACCCATTATTATTTGGGGAAATCCTATGTTTTAAAAATAAAGGTGGGCAGCATTAATGAAGTTAAACTCAAAGCCGGACAACTTCAAGTAATCTGCAAAACGAGTTATACACCCGAAAAAGTAAAGAAATTATTAGCTCATTGGTATTATAAACACGCGGAAAAAAAGTTTCATAAATTAGCGAAAGAAGCATTTTTAAAATTTAAGGAATATGATTTTAAGGAGCCTCAGTTAGAAATTAGAAGAATGGCCAAACGCTGGGGAAGTTGCAATACTATTGATAAAATTACAATCAATCCGGAACTTATAAAAGCACCTTCCAAATGTGTGGAGTACGTTATGGTACACGAGATGTGTCATTTTGTAGTCCCAAAGCATAACAAAGCTTTTTACCAAACACTTTCTTTAATTATGCCTAATTGGAGGAAGTGGAAAGATATCCTGGAACGTAGAATGGTTTAAATTGAAGCTAACTAACCTAAGAGAAAAGAAATTTGCTGAAGTCGAAGAATGTATGATGTGATGCAAAAAAGCTGTAAATTGCACCAATAGTATTACGTAAATAGTAGTGCGATGAGTACAGTAAGAAAATCAATTACTTTTACCGAGCAACAGGAGAAATGGATTAACCAACAGATTGAGGAAGGTCACTTTACCAATGACAGCGAGTATATTTGGGATTTAGTAAGACAAGATCAAAGAAGAAATGATAAACTTGCAAAATTAAAACTATAGATGAAGGCTTTGAGAGTGGTGTTAGCTCACAATCGGTAACAGATATTATGGAGAGTGTAGAAAAAAGATTAAGCCAGGATGGCAAATTATAAACTTTCCACTATGCGGCAATGCACGTGATTTATACCACTTCAAATGTCAGTCACATATTATAATTTTAGAACAACCCAAGGATTTTCCCAGGCACTTATAGCTTATTTTTAAACTTGTAAATAGGACGAGGAGAAATACCATTACTTTACTATTTTGTATCTTTGTAACAAATTAAAAGCGTGCGTAAACAAGTCAACATAGCAAAAAAGTTCCCTAAGCACTTATTTTGGGATATGGATGCGAGTAGATTATCGGTTAAAGAAGATAAGGCTATTATCATTCCCAGGGCTTTATTTGCCACAACGCAAGCTACCTTCGAGAATGATATTCAACGATTAGAAGAAATCTATTCAAAAAAAGAAATTATTAGTATTCTTAGAAATACTAAAGAGCGTATTAGTAATGAGATATGCGTATTGGTAACTAAACGTTACAACGCAAAACCTTTTCTACGTTACTCGCTATGAAAGCCGTAAGTCCGGTACTTTATCAAACTATAAAAGAATTACAAAGCTTAAAAAGTTTACAGTCCTTTGCCTTGGCAGGAGGAACAAACCTAGCTTTTCGTTACAATCATCGAGAATCGATAGACATTGATTTATTTTGTACAGAGATTATTGGGTTTGAAGGTTTTCAAGAAATTCAACAAGAAGTAGAAAACCATTTTGGGAATAAGGCCATTAACTTTATGGATCCAATGAAGTTAAGTGATCAGTTTACTTTTTTACGTTTTTTTATTCAGAAAGGGGAAGTGACCATTAAGGTAGATCTTATTCAAAATATGAAAGTTGTAGATCCTGTAGAAACAATAGAAGGGTTACGTTTGTTTTCTGTAAGGGATATTGGTTTATTTAAATTAATGAGTGCTTCCAGTCGTCCCGCCAAAAAAGATATTTACGATTTATATTATATTACGGAAGAAATATCACTTATCAAGCTGTATGAGGATTTACAGGAGAAATACAAGCAATTCAACAATAAAGAAGATCAAAACATCTTCGATATCGATACTGAAGAATCGGTAATTGATAATCCCTTGTTATTATTATTGTTTGATAGCAGTTACAAGGTAAGTAAAGACAAGATGATGCATTCACACGATAATATTTTAAAAATGGATAATGCGGTTACTTGGCAAATAGCAAAACTCCAATTTAGAATGCGCTTAAGAGAATTATGTAGATATTTAAATATTGAATTTCCAAAATCTAAAATACGATAGAGAGGAAATCTGTATTTTCTTTTTCTATACTTTAATTTTTCCTATAATGATTTCCAGTACTGCATTTGTATTACATAAATCCTTTTATCCCTTTTAAAATAAGGCTTATAAGATATTGTATCGGGAAGTAATCCAGTGTTTTTAAGGGTTAATAAAATCCAACAAAAAGAATATAAAGCACTTATTTACAGTGTATTAAAACCTATTTTACATTTTGACATTTTCCTTTAATAAGATGTATCTGGGTGTAATTTACACCCTATTTTACACCTCATCGTATCTGACTACACCTTGAGGTGTAAAAAATAGGATTTAGAGCAATAATCTCGCCCTTTTGTCCTTAAATTTAAAATTATCGAATTTTATTTATTTACAAATAAATCACTGTATTACAGTGTTTTAATTCGTTTTTAAAATTTATAACATTACTAAAATTTGGAGAAATTATGGCGACTATTTACACTTAATGACACTTAAATACATTTAAATAATCTTATTTTACCTTAATTACATTTATTTACACTAAAAATTTTTATCTTTATATCAGGAGCTAAATATTTTATCAATTATGAGCAGTAATATTCGTATCAGTAAAAATTGTGAATTCTGTGGAACAGAATACATCGCGAAGACCACTAAAACCAGATATTGTTCTCACACCTGTAATAGAAGAGCCTATAAAGCAAACCTGAAAAAAAAGAAAGTTGAAGGGGCTATGAAAGAGGTTAAAACCAATAGAAATTCTAAAGAATTGGAAGTCTTAACTTATAAAGATTTTCTGAACGTCAAAGAAACTGCATTGCTTCTTGGTTGTTCTACCCGAACCGTTTACCGATTAATTCAAGATGGATCAATAAAAGCTGTTAACCTGTCTCAGCGCTTGATTCGAATCAATAAAAAATCATTGAATTCTATCATTCCTCAAGCCTAGATTGATTATGCTCTATTAATTTATTTTAGTTCCAACCGTTTTTATAATTGAGAGTTATATTTTTGCTCTTATCCTTGTTTCTTGACTTGTATAAAATGTAATTTCACCTATTGTTTTTTGCGTTATTTACGATTATAACATACTGTATTTTAAATATTTAAAAACTACTGCTTTATAATGTTAATTAGCATTTATAAGCTTAGCACTTCTTAGGTTTTTGTTTACCTTATAAGGAAATCCACACCTTATGAAAATCAGTTTACGTAAAAAGAAACTAAGCACTGGAAAGTTTAGTCTCTACCTCGAGTATTATAAAGGTTCTGAAACCTTGAAAAACGGAAAAACAAAACACTATCGTGATTTTGAATACCTACGGGAATATTTATTTATTGAACCGAAAGATCGCCACGAGAAGAAACAAAATGAAGAGACTATAATTAGGGCGGAACAGATTTTATCAATTCGTAGAGCGGAATACGCCCAGGGAAAGTATGGCATTAAAGATCGATCGAAAGGAAAAATTAATTTTCTGGCCTACTTCGATCATTTAAAAGATGAACGCTACGAAAGCCACTCGAATTATCACAACTGGCACGCAGCTCAAAAACAATTGGAAGCTTACTGTAATCATAGTACCATCACCTTTGATGAAGTAGATGAATCTTTTGTTTATGGCTTTAAAAAATATCTTGATGATCAGGCCAAAACAGTATATGGGGATAAACTTTCTCAAAATACAAAATACACCTATTTCAATAAACTAAAAGCTGCACTTCGCGCGGCCTTTAATGAAGGCTATACGAATAGAAATTATGCAACCAGTGTTAAAGGCTATGCTCAAACCGAGTCGAAAAGAGAATATCTAACTTATCAGGAATTGCAAAAACTGATGAATAAAGAATGTCGGTTTAAGGTTTTAAAAAGTGCCTTTCTATTTAGTTGCCTAACAGGCTTGAGATGGAGTGATGTTCATAAATTAACCTGGTCAGAAATTCGTGATGAAGGGCAAAACACCAAAATCGTTTTCCATCAGCAAAAAACTAAAGATCTGGAGTACCAATACATATCTAATCAGGCTAGAGCTATTATGGGAGATCGAAAGGATAGCGAAGATCCTGTGTTTAAAGGATTGAAATATGGGGTTGTCTATAATAAAGCCTTGTTGGACTGGTGTAAAAAGGCAGGCATAAAAAAACATATTACCTTTCATAGCGCTCGTCATACCCATGCTGTTCTTTTACTGGAATATGGTGCAGATATCTATACGGTATCTAAAGTATTAGGACATAAGGAAATTAAAACTACGCAGATCTATGCGAAAATGGTAGATAAAAAGAAAAAAGAAGCGGCAAGGCTTATTCCTGAAATTCAAACGACCAATGTTATATGAGTTAGGTACCTTCTTTTATATAACCGGGTTTATTTATGTGTATGCCTTGCTCCTCGCCCATTATGGTAAAATAGTACTACGCTATTTTATGAATGAAAACCTGAATTGGAATGCGGATATCGAAAAGCCGAGAATCTTAGTGCATCTCATCGGTCTTAGTATCATGCATCTGCTATTCTACCAATTCCACCGAACAACATCTACACTAATCTTGATTATCGAAACTTCTGCTTTTATAGTGGCAGTAGTATTTTGTCAAATTTCTTGGAGATTAGTATTTCTTCAGCAGTTTACATCTGAAAAGCAGAAACCGTCACCTTCAAAATTAACTTCTTTTGAACTTCAAATTAGCAAAGCAGAAATTCGGTTGCTATACAATGGCCTGGTTCGCTATCATCTTATTAATATGGATAAGACCAGCTTAACAGATATGAAAAATGTGCTGACCAAAGCCTGGGATGAACACCAATCAAGTATTTATTTTGAATTGGATGCGCCCTCCTGTAGAGAATTCTATGACTTTCTAAATAAACGTTTTCCAGAAAACAGGCTTAGCTTAAAAGCATTTTTCAGGTACTCCAAGTGTATTAAAAGACCGGATGGGAAATTGTATAACTACAATACTATCAAAACCGCTACCCTAAGAACTCCGATTTCGAAAAAACACGAAGAAATTGCTAAAATTTTTAAAAGTCTGGATTGATATCACAACTCCATTTTATACTTCAATTTTCTGCTCTGATTTGCTCTTTCTGATCTAATTTTCACAGTTAAATTTCTAATATTTTACATACCTGGTATACATAGTAGACAGGACGGGTATAGGCTATTTCTAAGTTTGAGATAAGAATCGAATAGCAAATGAAAAAGCTATTTGTCATTATTAACCCTTAAAACTTAATACCATGAATGCTTTACAAATTCTTGAAAAATTAGAGCGTATCGAACGAATGATACGCGCCAACAAACCGGTATTGTCCTTTGAAGAGGCTGCAGAATATACCGGACTTTCCAAAAGTTATCTCTACAAATTAACTGCACGTGGAGAAATTCCGTATTCCAAACCTAGAGGAAAAATGATCTATTTCTCCCGGGAAAAACTGGATGAATGGTTACTACAGAATTCCTTTAAATCTTTGAGTGATCTGGAACAGGAAGCGATTTCATATACCGCGAAAAACAAAAAATTCCAATAAGTCATGGAATCGTCGAACAGAAAATTATATCTGGCCGAAGAACAAAAGAAGAAAACCATTTATGATTACCTGGAAGATTATCTCATTGAAAAATATGATATCCGTTTTAATGAGATTGCCCAGGAATTCCAAATTCGACTGAAAGGCCAGGGCAAATGGGAAGAGTTTGAAATGAACTCCCTACTCATTGAACTTGCCAGATCGAATATTGAAGTGACTCCTACCAAATTAGAAATCTTTTTAAAATCTTATATGATACCTAGATATAATCCTATACAAAGTTATTTTGAAGAGCTGCCAAAATGGAATGGTAATGATCATATTAGTGATCTTGCAAGTTACCTGCCTCTTCGTGAACCTAAAGCCTTTCTTTATCATTTTAGAAAATGGCTCGTAAGAAGTGTAAAGTGCGCGATGGAAGATGCATATTTCAATAAGCAATGCCTGGTACTTGTCCATGCTGCACAAAATTCCGGGAAATCTACCTGGTGCCGCTTTCTTTGTCCTCCGAAATTATCAAATTACATTGCGGAAGATCTAAGCAATGACAAGGATGCAAGGATTCAACTGACCCGAAACTTTCTGATCAACCTCGATGAATTGTCGGTATTGGCCAGGAAAGAAACCAATGCATTGAAGGCTTATTTTTCAAAGACGATTATCAATGAGCGCCTTCCCTATGATCGCAAGAATACCAGCCTGCATCGTTGCTGTTCTTTTATTGGTTCGACCAACCGTACCACCTTTTTAAATGATGAAACGGGTTCAGTACGCTGGCTATGTTTTGAACTCCTGGGAAAAATCGATTTTAATTATAGCCGTAAAATTGATATTAACCAGGTATGGGCTCAGGCCTTTATGCTCGCCTATATGGATATTGACTTTAGCCCCGAGTTAACGCCAAAAGATATTGCTGAAAATGAATTGCGCAATAACAGCTACCGACAGGCGACGATGGAAGAGGAACTGTTAAATAAATTCTATACGCCCAGCCAGAAGGAAGAAGACTTTTATACGACAACCGACATCCTCTCAAAATTACAGCATGTAAACAACAGACTAAATGTTGTAAACATGGGTAGGGCGTTAGCTGCACAGGGATATGAGCGGGTTAAAGATAAAAAGAGACGAATCTATGGCTACCTGGCTAAACCTTCATTTAAATACTCCCCGCTAGAAAATATCTAAAACTTAATTAAAAATAACTTACCCATCTTACCCCATTTAGGTTTAACTCAATATTCATAAGGCTTGAGCTTGTGGTAAGATCTGCTGCCAATCATCTTACCCAACTTACCCAAACAAGGCCTTGGGTAAGATGGGTAAGATCGAAAATCAGGTATTATTCAACCTACCCCCTAGTATTTAAGGGGCTTGGGTAAGATGGTAACTTAAATTCAGAAAAATGAAAAAAAATAATGAATTGTGGAGTAGCGCCCGAAATACAGATATTATTCAATTATTGAAGTCTTTAGGGCACTACCCCACCAAAACAAAGGAAAAGAAGCTTGGTTTCTGAGTCCCCTGCGGTCAGAAACGCAAGCCTCTTTTATCGTATCTAAAACAAAAAACCTTTGGTACGACTTCGGTCTTAGTAAAGGTGGGAATAGTATCGACCTTATCATGAATTTGAAATCCTGTAATTTCCAGGAGGCGTTGAACTTTCTAAAAAACCCACAGTATAGCTTTTCTTTTAATCCGCCTGCTCAAATTTCACATGAACCAAAAATCAAATTACTGAAAACGTCACATTTTATCTCAAACGCCTTACAGGATTATATCATGCAACGTGGGATTCCCATGCTGTTAGCTTCACGCTTTTTGGAGGAGGTGACCTATAAGGTTCGCAGTGGTATCTATTTTAGTCTGGGACTTAAAAATCAAAAAGGGGTGGGAACTTCGAAATGCTTATTTCAAAACTGTAATCGCTCCGAAATCCTATACCCACATTTGCTGGAATCATACTAGTCTTTGTATCACCGAAGGTATGTTTGATTTTTTGTCTCTGGGAGTTTTAGAGAAAGAGTCTTTTGAAAAAATGGATCATGTGATACTAAATTCTCTGGCTTGTGTTCCGCAACTAATGGGATTGCTTCCCTCCTATTCCAAGATATATCTCTACCTGGATAATGACCCTGCGGGAGATCGTATGACTTCGTATTTACTAGAACACTTTGCTCAGGCCATCGACCTGAGATATCGCTTTTATCCACATAAAGATCTTAACGAAAAACTTTGCCATGTTCGACGAGAAAATACCCTTTGAAAGCGAAAAGAAATCCTCCTATTCCTTAAGCTTTGAAAAGCTAAAAAAAAGGGAAGGCAAAACGAGGATTTTCAATGATGGGGACACGGGTTCCCATCAAACGGAAAATTCTAATATAGATCCTAATTCAAGATGTGTGTCTGTGGACACAATCTTGATTGCTCCCCATGGTCGCAATGAAAAAAAAGAGAGGTTTAAGGGGAAGACTTCCTTAATCAAATTCAGGTGTACGCTGTACCAGAAAAAGCTACTGAACATCAAGGCTAAAAGATCGGGATTAAGCCTTAGTGAATTTTGTCGAAAATCAGCCATGGATCTGCCTATTAATGAGCGGATGAGCGATGATCATATTGCCATCTATAAAGACCTGGTGAAATTCCATAACAACTTTAAGTCGATCGGGAATATGTTCCGAAAACGGGATCCGAGATTATCGGCTGAAGTTTATAAGCTGGCCGAGGCCATGAAGAAACATCTTAAAAAACTGGATCTATGATTGGTAAAGGAAAATCCATTAGTCATACTCAGGCTTCCATGAAGTATGGTTGGAACCAGGAGAAGGAGGCAGAGATTGTCTACGCTCAAAATATTGTGGGAGATTCCCCGCAGGAAATTAGCCGCGAGTTTGAACAGATCCAAAAGCTGAATGAGCATTGTGAACGTAATACGCTGTCCTTTGTCCTGAGTCCTACCATTGAAGATGGACGGACACTGGATCAGCGTAAACTTGGAGAACTGACCAAAGACTTTATGCGGGAAATGAACCTGGGCGAGCGACAGGCAATTGCTTTTGTGCATCAGGATAAAGAGCATAAACATGTGCACCTGTATGTGAACCGGATTGATTTTGATGGTCGTGCCTATAAGGATAATTTTATTGGTAAACGTAGTCAACATGCTGCCGAGCGGGTTGCTCATGAACATCAACTGACCACCGTTCGCGAGGTACAGCTTATACGAGAGATCAATCTTACCGATATTCGTTTGGAAATTAAACGTCGGCATGAGCTGACCATGAAACAATTTAAACCGGAAACGTATAAAGCCTACATGCGCGGGATGGAAACCAATGGTGTAAAAGCGATTCCCTTTATCAATAAGCAACAAAAACTACAGGGCTTTCGGTTTGAATTTGATGGGCATAGCCTCAAAGGAAGCGCCGTGCATCGTTCCATGAGTATGTCCAATATCGGAAAGCAAATGGCACGGGAACATGGTATCGAAAAATTCAAAGAACTCAACAAAGCGATTAGACTGGCGAAAAGCCCGGAACCGGTGCAAATCAGCTTAAAACTATTAAAAGAAATCGCAAAAAAAGTTATTAAAAAGTCCATATCTAAAGGCTTGGATATCGGATACTAAACCTCTTGAATTATGGCAAAAATTGATGAACTATCGGAATTATTATGCGCTGAGCTGGCAAGCTTCGAGCAGCATATGAAACGACTGGAAGAAATTCACTCGCAGGGGATTCACCTGGATACTAAAGACCTGATACGACGACTTTCAAGTCTGGAAGATACGCTGGATTTTGAAAAGAACGAATATGAACGGATTTCTGCGGAATTATCCGATACGATCAAAGAGGCGAAGATCTATCCGAAATGGGCACTGATTGTCTTCTTTGTGTCTTTGAGTTTGAATGTTATTGGAGTTGTGATTTTGATTCTTGATCTTAAGAAATAATGATTGAACTGCTGTAGTAGCAGCATTTTTTAATCTGAACCAAAGATATGAATTACTGTAGTATTGATAAGGAAATTCTCAATTATGTTAAACAAAAGAGAAATAATGTTAAAGGTCTGGAATTACTACATTAGACCGGACACTAAGTTGAGAGAATATTTTTGCTAGTTATTACCTTAGCAATTATGAGAAGAAAATCTAAACATTACACCTTAGAATTTAAACAAAAAGCAGTCGAGTTAAGTTATGCTAAAGGCAATGTAAAACAAGTATGTGAAGACTTGGATATATTTCCATCTGTACTTTACCGTTGGCGTAGAGAGTTAAAAGATTACGGTAACAACAGTTTCCCTGGCCGTGGTAATCCTAAAATGACCGATGAAGAAAAAGAGATAGCCCGATTAAAAAAGGCATTAAAAGAAGCCGAGTTAGAACGAGACATCTTAAAAAAGGCCATCAGCATCTTCTCCGCGAGCGACAAGAAAAATACAGGTTTATAAAACAACACCTTATGAGATTTCCTGTCGAGACGATGTGTAAAATATTGAAAGTAAGCAAAAGTGGCTATTACCATTGGTTACAATCGGGACCAAGTAAATTATGGTTAGAAAATCAAAAGGTAACTGGGCTTATTAAATCTATATTTAAAGATAGCTTTCAAAGCTATGGTTCACCTAGAATAAAAACAGAACTAGAGACATTAGGCTATAAAATATCAAAGCCTAGAGTTGCACGTATTATGAGTGCTAATTATTTGTTTGCAAAACGAAAACGTAAGTTTAAAGCAACCACATATAGTCAACATAATTACCCCATAGCTCCTAATTTATTAAACCAAAACTTTGAAGTAAGCCGACAGGATCAAGTTTGGGTAAGCGATATAACCTATATCAAAACCAAACAGGGCTGGTTATACCTTACTGTCATTATTGATTTGTTTAACCGCAAAGTTGGAATTACTACATTAGACCGGACACTAAGTTGAGAGAATATTTTTGCTAGTTATTACCTTAGCAATTATGAGAAGAAAATCTAAACATTACACCTTAGAATTTAAACAAAAAGCAGTCGAGTTAAGTTATGCTAAAGGCAATGTAAAACAAGTATGTGAAGACTTGGATATATTTCCATCTGTACTTTACCGTTGGCGTAGAGAGTTAAAAGATTACGGTAACAACAGTTTCCCTGGCCGTGGTAATCCTAAAATGACCGATGAAGAAAAAGAGATAGCCCGATTAAAAAAGGCATTAAAAGAAGCCGAGTTAGAACGAGACATCTTAAAAAAGGCCATCAGCATCTTCTCCGCGAGCGACAAGAAAAATACAGGTTTATAAAACAACACCTTATGAGATTTCCTGTCGAGACGATGTGTAAAATATTGAAAGTAAGCAAAAGTGGCTATTACCATTGGTTACAATCGGGACCAAGTAAATTATGGTTAGAAAATCAAAAGGTAACTGGGCTTATTAAATCTATATTTAAAGATAGCTTTCAAAGCTATGGTTCACCTAGAATAAAAACAGAACTAGAGACATTAGGCTATAAAATATCAAAGCCTAGAGTTGCACGTATTATGAGTGCTAATTATTTGTTTGCAAAACGAAAACGTAAGTTTAAAGCAACCACATATAGTCAACATAATTACCCCATAGCTCCTAATTTATTAAACCAAAACTTTGAAGTAAGCCGACAGGATCAAGTTTGGGTAAGCGATATAACCTATATCAAAACCAAACAGGGCTGGTTATACCTTACTGTCATTATTGATTTGTTTAACCGCAAAGTTGTTGGATGGGCTCTAAGCGATAATCTAAGTACAGAAGACACTATTATTAAGGCTTGGCATATGGCTATAAAGAAAACTACTTTAACCCAGTCTTTAATTTTTCATTCCGACCGAGGTATACAATATGCCAGCCATAAGTTTACCTCATTAATTAAAAGTTACAATGGCTTAGTAAACCAATCTATGAGCAGAAAAGGTAATTGCTGGGATAATGCCATTGCTGAATCGTTCTTTAAATCATTAAAGGTAGAATGGGTTTATAGGCACAATTATAAGTTGAGATCTGAAGCGGAGTTATCCATCTTTGGATGGATAGAAACTTGGTATAATAATAGAAGAAGACATTCCTTTTTAGGAAATAGAACTATAAGAGAATTTGAATTAGACATGTATAACCTTAAACTAGCAGCGTAGTCATTCAACTATTTGTCCAGTTTTTTGTTGCAAGTCCAGATCTTATTTTCTCCCAAGTGGAAAAATTTAAAAAAATTGAAATCTGTAGCTAAATATTTATCGTACTCTTTCTTAAACTTTAAATGAGAATCAATTCTGGATTTTACGGTTTTAACTAAATCTTTAATTTCTATAAATTCGCTCATTTCTTTTATCAATGGTTTGTATTGTATTCAGGTAGGGATTCCGTAAATCTACATTAAAAATTTTCAAACGTTTAAAAACATCTATACTTTATTCGAGATATATTTGATACAATACCAAAATATATCATCGCTCTGAAAACCTTGATCAACCAGATCGTCTTCTATTTTTTGGTAATTCAATTTTATACAGTTTAAGCCTTCGATATTCCAGGCTTCGTCCAAAATCACAAAATTTACATTACCATAGTACCCGTTTTCTTTACCGCTCTTAATTTTTTCAATAAACTCAGGTTTAGGTCTTTCATAGGAGAGGATATAATAATCAAATATATTTCCTATCATCACATAACGATGATCAACAAAATAAAGGTTACAATAATCATGATCTGCCTTTGGATCAAGAAACTTTACTATTGCTTTCTTGATATAATCGTGATTTAAAAGTTTATAAAAGCTATCAATACGAAGTGCAATATCATCGAAAACAACTCCAACAATTAAATCTCCTATACTAGCGCCGTTAAGTTTTTCCATTGGATTACTATTGAAAAAGAATTTGAATATATTGAAGAAAAAGGTTGTTTTCGGGAACTTCATTCTGTATACATCTTTCAGATATTTTATGGGAGCTTAATGTGGTATGCTCAATATCTCCCACTTTAAAACTACGGTCGATAAGGATCAATTTTGTTTTGAAATGATCAATTAGATAGAAGGATTCACATATCTCCCTAGTTACTGCATCATTTGGCTCTTCTAACAATACAAATAGAATTGTAAGAGCATCATTACAGGTAATACATCGTTTACCGTGTAAATTAATTTCGAAATCATTATAATTCCCATAGCCTAGTAATTCTAAGAATGCTTGTTTTACAAAGCCTACTTCAAGCATTTTATAAAATGCTTCTGTTTTATTTAAACTTTTAAAACATTCTAACTCCTGGAATTTTTCAGCAATTGGTTTTAGTTGATAGTCTACCCATCCACAATTAATTTTTTTATCATGATTAAGTAGTAGTCTGGCTCTATGTATATTTAGAGAATCTATACTTAGGATAATATCCAAATTACCTGAAACAACTGCATCGTCATTTCTGGGAACTGAACTGTTAATTGCTTGACATATCTGACCAAACTGATGATCGTTGATCTGAACTTCTAGTTTTTTCATATTATTTATTTATAGCACAAGTATATGTTTACATGACGTCAAAAAATGTCGCTATAAATTAATATTTTTGAAAAAAATGAAATTATGTCTTTCAGTAAAACTTTAAGTCGCCACTATAAGATCATTTCTCTGCTTCAAAATAAGCCTAGAAGCTATAAAGAAATAAATGATGAGCTAGCTAATCATCAAGATGCTAAAGAAGATCTTCGAGTTTCTCAAAGAACTTTTCAGCGAGACATTCAGGATATAGAACAAATTCATCAAATAGCAATAGCTTCAGATAAAAGTAGAAATGTTTATTATATTAAAGAAAGTGCTGAAGATGAATATAAAAAAAGACTAAGGGAAAACTATGATGTTATAAATGCCATCCGTATGTCTAAAGGAATGGGGCAAAGCTTGTATTTTGAACAAAGAAAAGCTTTGGGTACCCAACACATGGCCGATCTTCTAAAAGCTATTCAGAATAGAAAAGAAGTAAAATTTAAATATCAAAAGTTTTGGGATGCCTCTTTAACTAATAGAATTGTAAAGCCAATTGCGCTTAAAGAATCAAAAAATAGATGGTATCTAATTGCCAAGGATACAAAAGATACTATCATCAAAAATTTCTCATTGGATAGAATTAGTGAACTTCAACTTACTAATCAAAGATTTACTTCAGTCGAATATAATATACATGAAGCATTTGAAAATAGTTTTGGTATAATAAATGGCACAAATGACAAAGTATCTCGTATCATACTAGCCTTTAAAATAGATCAGGGTAGATATATTAAATCTTTACCTCTTCACCATAGCCAGAAACTCATTAGCCAGAATGATAATGAAATAAGATTCGAATATCAATTAAAACCAACTTTCGACTTTATTCTGGACTTGCAACAAAAAACTGGACAAATAGTTGAATGACTACGCTGCTAGTTTAAGGTTATACATGTCTAATTCAAATTCTCTTATAGTTCTATTTCCTAAAAAGGAATGTCTTCTTCTATTATTATACCAAGTTTCTATCCATCCAAAGATGGATAACTCCGCTTCAGATCTCAACTTATAATTGTGCCTATAAACCCATTCTACCTTTAATGATTTAAAGAACGATTCAGCAATGGCATTATCCCAGCAATTACCTTTTCTGCTCATAGATTGGTTTACTAAGCCATTGTAACTTTTAATTAATGAGGTAAACTTATGGCTGGCATATTGTATACCTCGGTCGGAATGAAAAATTAAAGACTGGGTTAAAGTAGTTTTCTTTATAGCCATATGCCAAGCCTTAATAATAGTGTCTTCTGTACTTAGATTATCGCTTAGAGCCCATCCAACAACTTTGCGGTTAAACAAATCAATAATGACAGTAAGGTATAACCAGCCCTGTTTGGTTTTGATATAGGTTATATCGCTTACCCAAACTTGATCCTGTCGGCTTACTTCAAAGTTTTGGTTTAATAAATTAGGAGCTATGGGGTAATTATGTTGACTATATGTGGTTGCTTTAAACTTACGTTTTCGTTTTGCAAACAAATAATTAGCACTCATAATACGTGCAACTCTAGGCTTTGATATTTTATAGCCTAATGTCTCTAGTTCTGTTTTTATTCTAGGTGAACCATAGCTTTGAAAGCTATCTTTAAATATAGATTTAATAAGCCCAGTTACCTTTTGATTTTCTAACCATAATTTACTTGGTCCCGATTGTAACCAATGGTAATAGCCACTTTTGCTTACTTTCAATATTTTACACATCGTCTCGACAGGAAATCTCATAAGGTGTTGTTTTATAAACCTGTATTTTTCTTGTCGCTCGCGGAGAAGATGCTGATGGCCTTTTTTAAGATGTCTCGTTCTAACTCGGCTTCTTTTAATGCCTTTTTTAATCGGGCTATCTCTTTTTCTTCATCGGTCATTTTAGGATTACCACGGCCAGGGAAACTGTTGTTACCGTAATCTTTTAACTCTCTACGCCAACGGTAAAGTACAGATGGAAATATATCCAAGTCTTCACATACTTGTTTTACATTGCCTTTAGCATAACTTAACTCGACTGCTTTTTGTTTAAATTCTAAGGTGTAATGTTTAGATTTTCTTCTCATAATTGCTAAGGTAATAACTAGCAAAAATATTCTCTCAACTTAGTGTCCGGTCTAATGTAGTAATTCCATTCAGGAGATCTTATCTCACGGAAGTGATGTTGAAGTGATTGCTCCGCTAAGTCTTAGAAACAATATCATTGAGAAATTGAAAGAAAATTTAAAAAAATATTGAAATTTAATCTGATATTTTCCTTACTTTAGATTTTGTTTTCGGGAAGTAAACAAACGTTTACAGCTACTTTTCATCTTTTAAATCACTGTTTTACAGTATATTAAAAACCACCTTCTCTGTATCGGGAAGTATTAAAAACTCCATAATTCTACGAAGCTATTTTTGAAGTTTAATTTAGTCATCTTCGCAAGTTTTAAGCGTATTATGTCTGACTCAAAAAAAGCCACTAAACTTTATTTAGCGGCTGATCAATATTATAAAAAGTAGAGAAAATAAAACTTACTATAGTTTAACGAATTAAGCTTGAGCAAGATTTTCTGCCTTTTTACGTCTCTCTTTTTCTCTGGTGAGCAAATTAAGCTCTCTACTTGTTTGCCCTTTTACTGAAGAGTTCTCTTCCGCTCTTCTCAATAAATACGGAACAACATCTTTAACAGGCCCAAACGGAACTAATTTTGCCGTATTATAACCTCTTGCAGCCAAATTATAACTTATTTGATCACTCATTCCGTATAGCTGACTAAACCAAACTCGTTGATCATCCTTCGCTATTCCTTTATCTTCCATGATCTGTAAAGCCAAATAATTGCTAATTTCATTATGCGTTCCTATAAAAAGTGAAAAATCTTCTAAATGGTCTAAACAATATCCCATCACGCTATTAAAATTAACATCTGTCGCTTCTTTAGATTCACAAATCGGTGATTTTTGACTTCTTTTTCTAGCTCGTTTATTTTCCTTTTCCATATAGGCACCTCTTACGATCTTTGCCCCAATTTTAAAGCCCTGCTCTTTAGCCTTTGCGTGTAGTTCCTTTATATATTCCAGTCGATCCCAACGGTAGCATTGAAAAGTATTAAAAATTAGAGCGTCATTTTGGTTAAATTTAGCCATCATTTTTTCCATTAGATTATCTGCAGCTTCCTGCATCCAGGATTCTTCAGCATCTGCATATAATCTTACTTTCAATTCATTCGCCTTTTCACATAGCCCTTCTACCCTTTTCTGGACACGCTCCCATTCCTCTTTTTCCTTATCATTAAGACTTACGTGTGAACTTACTTTATGCCAAATTTTAAATCTACCTAAAGCTGTTGGCTTAAAAATTGCGAAAGGAACTTCATTTTCTTCCTTGGCCAATTCAATAAGTTCTAACTTTACTTTATAAGCAGAATCAAATTCTTCTTCTGTCTTTTTCCCTTCTACGGAATAATCTAAAATACTGGATAGATTTACCTCATCCATTTGATCCATGGTTGGTTTACAATCCTCTATGGTCACACCTCCACAAAATTGATCGAAAATGGTATTTTTAATGAGTGGTGTAATAGGCAATTTTGCTTTTAGAGCAAATTTTGTAAGTCCGATTCCTGGTTTTATTAATGAAGGTTTTCCCATCACACTAAAAAGAAGTACAGCTCTATTTATTTCCATATCAGATTTTAACCTGAAAGCCGTTTCTGTATCGTTGAATATTTTCTCTTTTATCATAATTTAAAAATACTCAAGATCTTTGGCTTATTTCATATGATTAATAAACCTTAACTTCTGTATAAGCTTCATAAATTAAAAGTGTTCGTTTTTTAAGCTTTCGTGGTATAATAAATTAACACTTTTCAAATTTCCTTTAAGCAAATTTTAAATATCAAATAGAGCCATAATCTGGAAATACTAATTCTATAAGGTTTTGTCAGATACTAATTTACACCTATTTATCATCATTACTGATTGCAAAATGCTAAGCATACGATTGTTTCCAATTAAGTCAATAAGCATCAGGATACTACAGGATAATTAAAAATAACTTTTAGAATAACTTTAATACCAATATTAGGAGAATCTGGCAGAGCCTTTATAGTTTGACAATCGAATCACTAGTCACTACAATTTCCAATCTCAATTATTCTCCTATCTAAATACTGCCAGAAAGCAAAAAAAGCACCGATATTCTCGGTGCTTTTTACTTCTCTAAAAAAGAAGATCGTAGTCTTCCAAATAGACTACGACCTTCTCAAACCAAAAAATCCCCAAAAAAATCTTTATAGATGTGAAGAAATATGGTGGTGCTCATCGATTAGTGGGCCTCCTTCCAAAATTTCTTGCGATGCTTTTTGCGCAAATTTTTCAAAGTTTAAATGGAACGAATGTGCAAGTTGAATTGATTTTTGAATGTACACACCTTTTTGAAGCCAGGTATTAATTGGATTCAGCATTTCTGAAGGTACACCTGCACAATATTTAGGCATGTTCAAGCCAAAAATTGGATGCATTTCAAAATCTACATTTTCAAGGTTCCCGTTCAAAATTTCAGTAATCATACTACGAGTGTATCTTAATTTTATTCTAGATCCAACCCCGTAAGGGCCTCCACTCCATCCTGTATTGATTAACCATACATTTACGTTAGCTTCCTGCATTTTTTTACTCAACATTTCTGCATACACTGTTGGGTGTAATGGCATAAAAGGCTCTCCAAAACATGCAGAGAAAGATGGTACAGGTTCTGTAATTCCGGCTTCAGTTCCTGCAACTTTAGCGGTATAACCAGAGATAAAATGATATGCAGCTTGTCCAGGAGTTAGCTTAGAAACCGGTGGCAATACTCCAAAAGCGTCACAGGTTAGGAAGAAAATATTCTTTGGATTTTCACCATAAGAATTCTCCTGAATATTCTCAATGTGCTCGATTGGATAAGACACTCTTGTATTTTGTGTGATACTGCTATCAAAGAAATCTACCTCTCCATTTTCATCGAAGATCACATTCTCTAATAAAGCTCCAGGTTTGATAGCTCTAAAGATGTCTGGCTCTTTTTCTTCAGTAAGACCAATCACTTTTGCATAACAGCCTCCTTCAAAATTGAAGATCACGTTGTCTGGTGTCCAGCCATGTTCGTCATCACCAATAAGCTTTCTTTCTGGATCTGCAGAAAGGGTTGTTTTACCGGTTCCAGATAGTCCAAAGAAAATAGCCGTATCATTATCTTTACCTACGTTGGCAGAACAGTGCATTGGCAACACATTTTTATCCTTAGGGAAAATAAGGTTTAATGCAGAAAAGATTCCTTTTTTCATCTCACCTGTGTAAGCAGATCCGCCAACTAAAGCAATTTTTCTGGTGAAGTTTAATATACTAAAGTTTCCTTGTCGCAAACCATAAGAAGCAGGATCTTCTTCTACATAACCAGGTACACAAAGCACTAACCATTCTTCATCAAAATTTTCAAGCTCTTCTTCATTCAATCTTAAGAACATATTTTTCACGAAGAAGTTAGACCATGGATACTCTGTGATTGTTCTAACATTCATGCGGTATTCTGGGTAGGCACAAACATATCCATCATGTACATACACTTCTTTTCCAGAAAGGTATTCTGTAACTCGATCGTAAAGCTTATCGAAGTTTTCTGGAGCAAGCGGTTTATTTATTTTTCCCCACCAAACATTTTTGGTATAATCATCTTTTACGATAAATCGATCCTGAGGCGATCTTCCGGTAAATTTTCCTGTATTCACGGCAAGAGTTCCGTTAGAGGATTCTCTCCCCATTCCTTTTTCTACCGTTAGTTTTTGTAGTTCTTCACCGCTAAGGTTCCACAGCACCTTAGTGTCTTTTATTCCGTATTTTAAAAGTTCTTTTGTTTTTGGGTAGTCTAGAGAAGTACTCATGATAATAGAATTTAAGTGAAACATTTAGTTTGTCCAGTAAACTGGTACAGTTTTTATTTTAAGTTTAGTTGATATGCTAATTTTTAATCTAACACCAGCAAAGGCTTATCACTATGCAAGGTTAAAATATTGGTTAGCTTGCCTTTAGAAGCTTTACCATTTTCTAAATGTGTTTTAGGCATTATGGCAAGCATGTCTATATTATGACTTTCCAGGTATTGCTTTATTCCTTCTTCAATATCTTCATTTTCAAGATAAGCATGGTGTGAATAGAAATCTTCTAGGAAGTATTCTATGGTTCTTTCATTGATCTCATCGTATTCTGAATAGCCCATTAATTTAGAACCTTTATCCACGGTTAGTAAATGAACTTTTGCTTTAAAACGTCTTGCTACATCCAGTAAAGTAAAGAGCACATTTCTATCTGCTATTTTTTCTTTACCCATGGTTAAAATGATCGTTTTTAGACTGAAATATTTAGAATTTTCTGGGATCACTAAGACCGGAAGATCTGCCTGCTGAATAAACTTAGAGGTATTAGAAGTCATATCTTCTCTTTTAACCTTAGAGCCTCGAGTTCCTATGATCACAAGATCAATGTTTAGTTCGTCCCTTAATTCTATAATTACGGGTGCGGTTTCACCTTGTTTTACAAGCGTTTTGATCTCTGGAAATCCAGGTTTATTATAATCAGCGATTACTTCATCTAACTTTGCCTTTACCTCAGCCTCATTAGCATTTTCTGGTAAGATGCGAAGTAAATACACGGTCACAATTGGTTTTTGTTTTGCAAATTCAACAGCATACTTTAGTGCATTTAAAGAAGCTTTTGAAAAATCGAAAGGGATAAGAACAGTTTTCATGTTTTTTGGTTTTAATTGAATTCCATAGATATATTTCAAAATTTTGAGGGCCGTCTATCTTCCGTTTCTCCTAACTGCGTTCTCTAAATTCGAACACAATTGGTAATGAGTAAGAAATTCTTACCGGGCGATTACGCTGCATACCAGGCTGCATTTGAGGCAGAAGTTTTATCACTCGCTCTGCTTCTTCTTCTAACAAAATGTTTGGTGCTCTGGATTGTATATCGGTTACTTTTCCAAATTCGTTAATCTTAAACACTACGATTATTCGGTTTATTCCAGATACTCCGGCATCTGTTCCTACATCGGTATTAAACTCATTTCTAACAAATTCGTCTATTTTCTCGGTCATACATTTTTTACGAGCTTCATTATCTTTAAGATCCTCACATCCAGGGAATATTGGCACCTGTTCTACGAATACAAATGGAACTTGCTCTACCTCTTCTTCGCCATAACCGTCTGAAATATCTGCTACTTCTGCAATGGTTTCGATTCTATCGTCCTGGTCACTTTCTGTAGAGACGATTACATCTTCTTGAATGTCCAGATCATCATTTACAATATCGATCACTTCTGGAATTACAGGTGGCGGTGGAGGTGGTGGAGGCGGCGGAGTATTCATTTGGGTAATTGGAATATCCACGATCATTTCTTCATCGACCTCTACGGTATAATTATCGACACTATCATTAACAGCGGTGCGCATTTCTAAAGTAAAATACACAGAGGACAGTATCATGATGAGACCAATTTGGAAGAAAATCAAACTTCCTCTATTGAGGTCTGCTTTGGGATTTTTCTTGGCTTTCATGACGCTTGGTTTAAATTTCTATTCAGTGATTATTTAAATTTCCGAAGCTAAACTTCGGGGAATTTCAATCTCTTTTGGGGCGTCGTTCTTTATAAATCGGTCTAAAAATTGATCTTTTTAAATAACTGATTTACAAATTCCTCCATCATTTTTACAGTATTAAAGGTATATACTATCTACTTAAAGAAACCTGATAAATATCAGCTTTAGAAAATTTTTCAATATTTTTTTCTGCGGAAGATATCAATGCTCAAATTAGATGTTTTTGAAGTGATTTTTTCTGAAAAAAGACAACCAGAAAATTCAGCATAAAAACTTCAGAAATTAATCAATATTCACTGAAGCACTGGTGCTAAAAGCGCTAATGATCCTAAAACTCGAATTCACTTATAAAATAGGAGCTTAAAACGTACAAGATCGCTTAGAAAGCTGATAAAAATCATACAATCTTGCCAAAGGGACTTCTAATTTTACAAGTCTCACAACATGTAAATCATAGCTATTATGAAAATCTTCATCCAGGTGTTTTTTGCGCTTTTGATGCTTCCATTTTATGCCCAACAACCCCAGGATTCTTCACTTTTTGCTGAATTTGAAAAACGAATGCAACTAAAGGCATTAGTAGTGGGCAGATATGCCGCTTCTTTTGATGAAAATATCGATTTTGAAGGCAATCATTTTTCTGAAGAACTTGAAACTGATCAGGAAATCGTAAATAATTCTTTTCAAATGGAATATGTTCGATTTTCGACTAGCTTTTATATAAACGACAGAATTTCGACTTCAATTTTATTGAATTTGGCCAATTTCAGTAACGAATCTGTCTCTAGAAAAGTATTAGAAAATGCATTTGTTCAATATAAAATGAATCCTTATTTAAATTTCAGGCTTGGCCAGTTTAGACCGTACTTTGGTTTAGAAGATTTGCATCCATTTCAGCTTAATAATTCGTATCGCTGGTCTAACCAGTATTTTATATTTGGTCAAAATGCATGGCAAAGTTTTCAGATAGGTGCTGCGGTTTACGGAGATCTATTTCAAAATAAAATTCCGCTTAAATACTACTTCACGGTTTACAACGGAAATAACCGAAATCAAAGACAGGATAACGATAACCACAAAAATTACAGTCTGCGTCTAGAATTATTACCCTTAGATATTGTGCAATTTGGTATAAACGGCGCAATCACTAACAAAAATCAGCAAAATGCTAATGCCTACGGTGCCGATCTAAAAATTAATTATCCAGTAAATTCTTCCTGGGAAATCGATGCCCATATGGAATATAAACGAGGTACCAATTTTACAGCCTATAATGATCTTTTTGATCCTCATATTTTAGAGCAGGAATTGCAATTAAACGATTTCTATATGGAAGGAATTTACAGCTTGATTAGGGCGAAAAAGTACGTTCATCTCCCCTATTTAAAAGCTTTAGAGTTTAGCATAAGGCAAGAATATCTAGATACCAATAGCCAGGTTACCGGAGATATTTTACGTTCGCACATCCCAATGTTCAGTCTGGTTTTGGCCGGTGATTATGATGCTAAATTATCGTTTGTTGGTGTATTCTACGACTACCAGAAAAATATTGAAAATACCTCGCAATACGACTCTAACCGCGGACTCATACAATTTCAGGTTGCTTTTTAGAGGCTCTAACTTTAAAACTCTACACTCGTGCCTGGTGATCGGCAATCTTTAGCTGATAGAACTGGTCTAATTTTCGAGTAAAAATATCCAGCTCTTCGATCACGATACTAATCATCTCTGCATAATTTCGAAGATCACCTTCGCTTAATTTATCTTCGTTTTTAAGCACCGTACTTAATCCCTGTAAATTGGTAAGAGGATTTCTAATCACATGTGAAATATCAAAAGTAATTTGCTCTAAAATAGACTCGTATTCCATAATTCCAGAAACGTCTAATAAAGTTCCAAACCACAAAATGATCTCGTTATCGATCTTTTTTGGTGATGCTCTTAGCTTAAACCATTTGGTTTGCCCGTTTGGCCAAACAATTCTAAACGTAAATTTATAAGAAGACAAGGTGTTTGCTGCTTTCTCTACCGTTTGCAAAAATTCCTTTTTATCTTCTGGATGAATGTAATCAATAAATTTTATAGGATTTTCAACTACACACTGCTGCTCGATATCTGGATGTACATCTTCTATCCCTTTGCTTAAAAAATCAAAACTAAAATCAAGATTCGAGGCGATCCTTATCTGAAACACTACGCCGGGAACATTATCCATAATTTGTTTTAGTCGGGATGCGCTAAGATCAATATGCATTTTTTGATCTCTTAAGGTCCTACGCGTATTTAAAAAATCTGTTGCCTTTTTGGCCAAAAGCAACAGACCTTTTTTCTGATCTTCTGAAAGTTTATTAGGCTGTGTATCCATAACGCAAAGTGTCCCTAATACATGTCCTGCAGGGCTTTTAAGAGGAACACCTGCATAAAATTGAATATGTAAGGCAGCAGCGACTACAGGATCATTTTTAAATCTTTCGTCTGCATGCGTATTTTCGATCTCCAAAAGCTCGAGATCTTCAGATATTAAACGATGGCAAAAGGCTTCTTTTCTAGGAATTTCAGAAACTGCAATACCAAAAGTAGACTTAAACCATTGCCGGTCTTTATCTACCAGGCCAATTAAAGCTATTGGTACACCACAAATTAGAGATGCCAGCTGCGTAATTTCATCTAGTTCCAATTCAGGATCTGTATCTAAAATCTGATAACTATAGAGTTCTTTTAAGCGTTCTTTTTCGAGCATATATTCTTTTTCCATGTTCAAGTGATCGCGAACAATGAAATTCGCATTTCTTCAGATTATAGATAGAACTAGATGATTATTAAAGTTATAGCAATACTCTGAAACCGCAGTAAAACTAAGGATATTCGGTATATCTGTATTCAAAACCCTGGATAAATTAACATTTTTTAGTATTAAGAAGCACCTTTAAAGTTAAAATTTCAGATCTGGAGTCAAAATAACAAAATTAGAAACGTTCATACTCTATGAAGAGTTATAAAACGTTTTATTAAAATGAACTTGAAGAAATATTAAGCAGATAGAAGAGGAGGTCCCATGTTTAGCTCATTATAGTGAAGATTATAAGAACAGAACCTGAAGATATAGGAAATAAAAAAACCACTAAAAAACATTGATTTTTAGTGGTTTTATGATAATATCTTATAAAATTTGTCGGGGTGGCAGGAAATCTAAACCAAAAATTTTTGTAGGATTTACGCCACTTTATCGTCGAAGTTCAACAAGCATTCACCGAATCATTCATTAATTACAAAAGAGCTTAAAAAGCGACAAATATTATGCGCCTATTCACTTCAAATATAATAATTTATAAGGTTTTGATACTTAAAATGAATGAGATTTTGAAAAGAAAATTTGCTTATAAGATTAACCATATTATTTAAAAACAGTTCAGTTTTAAGGGAAGCTTACACTCTGTAAGCTTCCCTTAAAACCGAACTGTTTAAAAGTATTGCAAAATGAGATAAAAACTTTAGAGTCCAGATTAACAGAGATTGTTAAGGATGATCAGCAAAAACAACTGACGCTTCTAAAAAGTATCCCTGGATTGGGTAATAAAACAGCCATAATGCTATTAGTGTTAACCAATGGTTTTACCAGTTTTGAGGACGCCAGTCAATTATGCTGCTATGCTGGAATTACGCCAACAATCCGTGCATCTGGATCTAGTGTAAGGGGTAAGAGTAGGATCAGTAAAATGGGGAATCCAAAACTTAAAAATCTGCTTTTCATGTGCAGTTTTACAGCCTGCAAATACAATAAAGCCTGTAGGGATATCTATGAACGCATAATAGCCAAGGGTAAAAGTAAGAAGTTTGCACTTATTGCTGTATGTAATAAACTACTAAAACAGGCATTTGCTGTGGCTACATCAGGTTTACCATACGATGAAAATTATGCATCAAAATTAGGATAAAATGCTTGGAAGTTAGCTTAGTTCTTTGTTGGCAAGAGTGAACTAATAGATCATTAATTCATAGTCCCTACCTTCATTTTTTAAATCAAAAATTGAATAAGCTTCAATTAAGTTGTAAAAATAATTTTCCTGATCTTTTACAAACTTTTGGAAATGTTGTTCATCTCTTTGATTAATTATAGAATTTGTTGGTTTTGACGATTTTTTAATCGTTAGTTTAACATTGAATAGACCAAATTTTTTTGAATTTAATTCAAATTCAAACCTTTTACCTTTCTTTATTTCGTCAAACTGGAGTTTTTCAATTTCAATTTCTTTATCTAATACTCCGAACCAGTATTTTAAACCGTTTTTAGTAACTTGATAATTCTGTTTTTTTTCGAACAACCAAACTAACTCCTCATAAAAATCTGATATCAAATCAAAAACAAGTTCAATGAAATCAGATTTAATTATTTTCAAATATCCAGTTGATTTTTCTAATTGAAGGGAAGAATATTTAGATGCGATTTCATTGATTTTTTCATCCTGAAATTTTGAATCTTCGTGAACTATTTTATTTCTAATGAACTGTATTTCTTTTAATTTACTGAAATAAGGATCTAAGGACTCCGTTGATATCTCTAATACAAGTTCTAAATATGTTAAAGAAGATTTTAAATAATCTCTTTCATTGAAATGATGCGGCTTAATTTTCTTTTCAAAAACCTCTGAACCAACTATACAAATTTCATTTAGTTTACTTTCATTAAGTGAATACAAGGAAGTTAAAATTGATTTAGCATAAAAATCTAAAAAGTCTTTGTACTTACTATCTATTTCTTCTTTTCTTTCATATTCGTGATAATCTATATCTTCTAAACCGGAATTTTGTAAGGCAATGGACTGAGCATATTCTTCTCCTACTACTGAATCATATATTTCTTTATAAAGTTTTTCAGCCTTGATTTTTTGTTCCTTGATATTTTCATTTAATTCTTCCTTCTCATTACTCCATTCCTTTAGATAGGACTTAGAAGTTAAATTGAATTGCTTTTTATATAATTCAAGTCTATCAATTAGCTCTTCAATCTTCTTCTCAAATGGATTAATTTGTCGATTGGTACTTATGTAATAAAATGTAGTTCCAAAATTCATTTTTTATTGTTCATTATTGCCAACGGTTGCGGTTATCACAAGTTGCGGGAGTAAGGATGCGAAGTTGTCGGCTGAATCATCTTTTTCTTGGTTTCTAAAATAATGATTTTTCCTATTTACCCGTAATTTGTGATGAACCGCTGTTGGGCGCAGTGCTTTGATTATAAAAATTCTCTTTTACAACATTTTCATCTGAACTTAAAATTGTTCGAATACTAACATTATCATTTATCAGCCATTCGGCCAAGTATGTACCGGCACCATCAGAGAAAATAACTTTTAATTTCAAATTATTTTTTTTGCCTTCTAATTTTATTAATTTTCTATTGAACTTTTCTCCGAACCAAGGATTGTACATATCATCAATTTGGAGGTCAATTCTAGTATTACCAATATTCAAAATTGCTTTGGTGAGTTTGTATTCGGGAATTTCACCATCTGTTCCTATCAACAATGTTTTATTAATTCCAATAGGGATATTATTTTGAAAATTGATCGTTTTATTTTTTACTTCGAAACGTTCTCTTTCTAAACTTAATTTGGTAGAATCATTTAACTGAATTATTGCTTTATCGGTTTGTCCAAAACTGTGGAAGGTTAATAGGATAAAAGGGATTAAAAAAAGTTTTTTCATCATGTCAGTTTTTTGTTTTGCATTGTGCCCAACTCGTTTTATAAATAAAAAAAGTGCCGATTTATCCGAATATTAACCCGGCTATCGACACTTTTTTGAATCTAAAATATTTTCTTATTCACTATTTCTTATCTAATAATTTCTCTAAATAAGCTACTTTTTCCTTTTCCGCCTGTAACAATCTCTCATAAAGCTTTTTATTCTCTTCTACGGACTCCATTAATTTGTCTAATGGATTAAAAGTACAATTTTGTGCTAAAGCTCCTGAACTGTTGCTAAAGTCATTATCATAAATGTTATTGAAATAATTAACCATAGCTTCCTCAGAAAAATTTTCAATAGCTTCTTTACTCACCCCTAATACCTTAGCCACTTTTTCGAGTTTTTCGTCTTCAATATGCTCACTTTGCTCTAAGCTAGAAACACTCTGTTGGCTGATACCTAATTCTGCGGCAAGGGCTTCTTGCTTCATTCCTCGAAGTTCTCTGATTCGGCTGATCTTTCTACCGATATGACTGGTTTTTGTTGCTGTGCTCATAATCTCAAAGATAAACAATCTTTTTAAAAGTTTCGCTCATCACCCTTTGGAGTAAAAAACAAGCTCTCTATTGTTTTTTACTGGTCGTTCTGGTTCGCTACGGTCGGTTCTTTTTAAAACTTGAAGGCTCATTGACCACCACTGAAGTTTCATTTTAAAACCTTTTAATCTATGCTTACCAACTTGCATCCTCCCAAAGTTATAGAATTTGCGTTAGCCCAAATTACGGAAATCCTCAAAAAGCATATCGAAATTACAAGTTTATATTATTTCGGTATGCAATCAATGGCACAGGGAACGCATAGTTCCTTGAATAATGATGCTTCCAAGCAACAGCAACACTATCATTTTTATTTGCTGCTATTAAGCAAGCATATTCCCTCCAATGCCGTTGCCAACCTTACAGATGTTGTCCGCCAGGAATCGGGCGGAAAATATACCATCAGCTTGTTACTCTATATGCCAAAACAGCTTATAGCTGCTTCTAATCATAATAAATACTTCTTTTCTAAAATACTCCAATCAGGTGGTTTGGTTGAGGGTTCTCCTTTTGAATTAGCTCCTTTACAACTCAGCCAAATCCCTGAACTGGATATTACGGGCATAACCAACTACACACAAGACCGAATAGCAATAGCAAAACATTGTTTAAATTTAAGTGCCAAGGAAGAAAACGCAGGCATTTTAAGCGCTCATCTAATACGGTTGTCTTTTGAGCAGCTTTGCTTAGGAATTATTTATGCGTTTTTGCATTACCACCCGCAACATCATCATTCATTATATCTTTTTAAACTCGTTCAATTTTGTCATGAAATACCATCCAATATTTTTTCAGAACAACTTTTTGAACAGTCCCCACTAAAAAGAATCTTTTGCTTTCATCCTACTGAACTTCGCTATAGAGGTAAGTCTTTATTCTCAGTAGCAGACCTTCACATGGCACATTCTTATTGCCAATGTCTTTTAGATTATCTCTTACCCATTGTTAATCACCAATTACAAACTTTAAAAACAGCATCCCATGAAAACGAGAAAACTTGATCAACTGAAATTAAAACAGCTAAAGAAAATCGGAGCGACAGCGTATGGTTTAAAAAAAGAAGAAACCAAGCGTCATACTTTTAGAAATGCCACCATTCGCTTTGAAGATTATACAGATTACATCATGCGCATTACATCATTATTGGAAGTCTGTGTGTTAGCCTTAGATGGTGAAGGTGATTTTCATTCAAAAAACTTAAGCCACCAAAGTAAAAATTCCAGTGTTCAATTGGTCATAGAAATGGTCATTGAACTAATGCCCGATGGTGATATGTTTCAATTGGAACAAATTATAGCCATACTGGAAAATGACACGGATTACATTCATTTCCCCAAGCAACTGAAAAAACAAATCCTTAAAAATCAAGAACGTTATGAAAAAAGAAAAACTCATCAATAAGCTTTTGGAATTTAAGCAAGATCATATGTTGCATTTAACCCCTGATACCAGTAGAAAAGGAAAATGTTATAAGGGTACTTATAGAGTTGATAGCCACTTGGATCTCATGTTTTTGATCACAAACCTAATTAAGGTCTGTATTGTTGCCTTAGAAGAGAATGAACAATTATGTGATCTGGAAGTACCCAATCCTAAATACAATGTTATGGAAGTGCTTCGTTTTATAACCCAGCTTATACCATCGGAAGAATTTGCTTTAATGGACAAGTTATCGGAACTATTGGAAAATATAGAACTAGAAAAGAAAGTTGCTACAGAAAGTTCCTAAAATTAGATGTCACATATGAAGTATACACAAATTCAAAATAAGTACTTTTTATCAAATTACGTGCTAATTCAAGATGTGTGTCTGTGGACACAATCTTGGTTGCGCCCCATGGTTGCAACGAAAAAAAAAGAGATGCTTAAGGGGAAGAAGACAGGTACTATTAAGGCCACTTTATATTAATAAAATCACCTATTACTTTTTATAATTTTCAATAAGTCTTTTGAGATCATCCTTGATAAATTCCCAATACTTATCCTTTAAACAAATGGGATCAAAATCATCGTCTGCATTTTGGAAGATAACAAAATTCTGTAGTATGGTTTCTTTCTCGTGGCTATATGGATAACGTCTTTCATGGAGTTGAAGCATTTGATCTAACGTATAGTTTTCGAAAAGAGCATGTAAATCCCAAAAATCCTTTTTACGCCCTCCACGTTGTACCACATCTATTTTCATAGCAATGATTTCTTCAATGCTTGCCATTCGTATACCATCTTCAACTAGCGGTGGTGTTATAAATGGATCGGTATAGAACACATCCAGTTTTATGGCATTATCCTCATCTGTGCCAATGATATAAGATCTACCCAGTGCAGGTGGGACAGATAAAAAATCTACATACTTGAAGTGCTGTTGTAAATAATCCGTGATCACATCAAAATCAATAGTACCATATTCGGCATCACCGAATAAATCAATATCTACAGATATCCGATGACCTATTTGTAAACTAAGCGCTGTACCACCAACCAGACGAAAATCTTTAAAAATTTCCGCTTCCATGAGTTGTAATAAACTCTGATGAAGTATTTCGTTGACGGTATTGTAATGTAGCATAGCTATTGTGATGTCGATAACGTGTAAGGATCTGGGCTGGTTTGCCCTAATACTTCCTGTACTTTCTTTTTCCCATAAAAACGAATGAGTTCCTTTTTTTCCTTATCGTTACCACGCTCAAAAATCCGTTTTATGATCGCCTTGTATTGTTGTTTCCAGTTCAATTTATTAAAGTCGGTATCCCAAAACAAGGACTTTCTAAAGAGAGAAAGCTGGGGTGTTTGCTGTGTCCTTTTCTCTTTTTCCTGTCGAATATTATAATACGTCTGTAATAAAGACAATACCCCTTCTTCTAAATTCAAGCTTTCTTCAATCTTCAAGGCTAAGGCTGTAGGTAAACTACGCTTGCCTTTGGTGATCGCATTTAATGTTTGAGGATGCTCTCCAATACTTAAGGCAAAAGGACGTTGCTTTAACGATCTACGCTTTAATTCCCGATCTAAAACAAGACCAGGATGAATACCTTTATAATTGAGTAAATTGGACATAACACAAATATAAACAAATTTGTTTATATCATTTACTTTTTTTATCCAGAGCATTTGCCTTTTCAGTTCTATTGAAGCACTACCAAAGATCAAATGAAATAGATTTTAGGTTGGTTTCATTTACTTCTTTTAGAGCCGTCACATTACCTTTTTGATATTGATTCTACTACAGGATTTAGGATTAGGAAAAGGGCTATAAATAGGAAAGCGTAGCTGACCGGTTTATGCGCCCGCTAATGCTAAATCCTGTTCTTTTGAGATCAAAAATGTAAGGCTTTTATATTCACAGGAAACTTCTACCTATGAAATATAGATCGGTCAACTTTACCGTAATGTTGCTAAAGCGAACGTGAGCCAAAAGCAAATTTTCCACTTCTATCCAGTAGAATTTATGTTTGCTTTTGGCTTATGTTCAAGACCATTCCGACGAACCGTTTTGACTGCAACATAGTGAAAAGAAATAGGGTGAGGAGTATTGCAATTTTGCCTTAATGGATACTATTCTAATACATTCTGGTTACATTACTCTAGGTTTTATAGATCTTTCCAACGGGGTATATCCACAGGGATGGATATATTTCGAAATTAAAAAGCTATAAATTTCTGAATAACAGCGTTTTAAAAATTAAGATGATCGAATAACACCGCTTTGCGTGTCACCCTCTTGCTGTACCCTTTTTTCGATGTTATCTCTCAAATGAATACACTTACTTGTCAGCAGTTACAGAGATTACTCTTTGGCTAAAATCCATTCTGATATTAAATTCATGACCTTCGGTGACATGGTTTGTTCAATTTCGAAATATTCATTTGGCATTCCGGTTTCGCTTTCTTGAAATAGGTGATTTAAGTTATCCATTTGAATAATTTCGATTTTTCTATTTTTAAGTTTTTCTAAAGCTATCGAGTTTTCAAGTGCTGGAACTTGCACATCTTTTTTTCCAAATAATGCTAGTGTAGGAATATTTATATCTTTTAATACAGTACTTGGATCATAGCTTATAAAATATTTCATCCATGGAGAAGTCATATTTTCAATCAATTTATTCATTTGAGAAGCGTTCATGGAATTGTTTGTTTCCTCTTTAAAATATCTTTCTAACTCATCTTTTAATGTGCCGTCGGTATCAGAATTTGAAGCTATGATATTATAAGCACCTTGAAATATTTCCTGACTTCTATTAACGATACTATCGCTAATCCCACTTTTTTCTTCAATTAGTTTTTTCTGTAGCAATAACAGTTCTTTTCCTTTTATAACAGATCCAGCCAGAAGCACAATGAAATCAACTTCATTGGATTTGGATGCAACCAATGGAGCAATTATTCCACCCTCACTATGTCCGATTAATCCTAATTTCGAGATTTTAATATCTTTCCTAGATTGCAAATATTTAATGGCTGCTTTTGTATCCCGTGATAAATCTTCTGATGTTGCCGATGCGTATTCTCCTTCTGATTCTGCAACCCCTCTGTCGTCATATCTTAATACAGCTATTCCATGACGTGTAAGGTAATCTGAGAGTACTAGAAAAGGTTTGTGATCCATAATTTCTTCATCTCTATTTTGAGGGCCACTTCCACTAATTAAAATCACAACAGGAAATTTTTTGAGATCTTCAGGTGTAGTTAAAGTTCCTGCTAAGGTTATATCATCATGCTTGTTATAAAATGTGATCTCCTCAGAATGATATGAAAAAGGCTCTTTAGGTTCTTGAGGTCGTTTTATATTTTGAATAATATTATTCCTAGATAAGTTTAATGCTAGTCGTAAACCTCCCTGTTGAAATGTTCCTTTTATACTATCTTCTTTTGGATTAAAATCCCCGGTATATTTTATACCCATTGCAGGAGCTTCTAGTGTTAGCTGTGAATTTTTAAAAGTTGTTTTGGCTACGGCTAAACCTACAGCCATTTGCTTAGGACTATCCATTGTTGACGAATATGTACTATCTTGTTTTTTAATATGAAAAACTAACGGGAGTTCAGTTCCCTGAATATTTAAGCTTCCATACCAATCTCCAAGAATTTTCTGTCCTTGAATAAACTGACTTAACAGTGTAAAGAAAATTAATACTAAAGTATTTTTCATTTTTTTATATTTAGGTTGGTTATCCTTATTTCGATGAGCTTAATTAATTTTTTTTCAGCAAATAAAAATTTTCATTTAAAATCAGTGTTCTTTTTTCGCGAACTTTATGATCATATTTTTTTGAAAGACTAAAATAATCCTGTTGATCTATTAAGGTATAATTAGGTACAGAGGTATAATAGCGATCATCAATAGTTTGGTAATCATCTTTACTTGTCTTTGCTACTTTTAAATTAAAGAAGTGAAGGAGATTCTTAAAAGCTTGGGTATCCTTTATCGTTTCTTGAAAAGAAGCACTGCCAATATAGTCGCCAGAGTTTTGAACTGTTTTGAAGAGTTCAAATAAGTCATTCGTTTCCTCTCTGTTTAAAAAGAAAAGCACCCCTTCAATTAAGATAAAACAAGACTTATTCCCTTTAATGGCATTCAATTTTGTGATTAAACCGGACTTATATTCTGAAGTAAAATCGACACCGATAAAATGAATATCCCGTTTTGGTAGTACATTCTCTTGTTGCCAATGTTCTAATTTCTGCCTTTTATATGTTACTATTTCAGGCTTATCGATTTCAATATGCATTAGTTTCTTATCAAGTAAAAAAGGATACATACTGAATCCACTGCCAAAATTGATCAGTACATCAATTTCATTCTTTTGGACTAATGCATTAATTTCATCCAGAAAATACCTATTCCTCAAACAGTGTGTAAAAGGCTCTTCTGAAGAAACCTGTTTAAGATATTTGATGATCCATTGATCAGTTTTAGAATTTTGCCATAGCCGGGCAAAAGTATCCTGACTCAAATTTTCATCAGTCGCTCGAAAAGCGGAAGTCACAAAAGCGGTTTCATGAATCCCTATGTTTCTATCATTCTTCATATCTATTGACTTTTCTATACCCAATTAATTCTCCAATTCCTTATTGGCTATCAGTCCTTTGAAAAAATCAGCCACATTTGAGGCGCCCGAATGGCCTCCATCGTCGATATTAGATAGAATAACAACGGTATAGTTATCTTTCATAAAATCCAATAATTCACAGTGAATACCATACCATCCTCCACTATGACCAATAATAGTTTGATTGTATCTATTATCAACATCAATTCCATAACCTAAGTGGGTGTTGTATCCTTTCACCTTAGGTTCTAACATTAATTTTGTTGTTGCTTCAGTAAGTAACAAGTGATTTCTCAAGGCTTTCGAAAATTTAAATAAATCATCAATTGTTGAATAATAAAATCCAGCTGGTGAAGCTTTTGTCAAATAATAGTCATTTTTCTTTAAAGTATTATTTTGTCCAAATTGAGAGGTATATCCACTAGCTTTATTTTTTACAACAGAATCTACCTGAATAGCAGATGTATTTTTCATTCCTGATGGTTTCAGAATATGATTTTCTACATATTTATAGTAATTTTCGCCAGAAACACTCTCTATAAGTAGACCAAGAACGACAAATCCTGAACCGCTATAATTATATTTCGTTCCCGGAGTAGACAGTAATGTATCATTTACAAAAAGTGGCATAAAATCTGAGACGAGTTCATAGCCTTGATTTTTCATTTTATTTAAATCATTGACATAGAAATTATTTAATCCAGAAGTGTGAGTTAGCAATTGATGAACAGTAACCGTTCTTTTTACCTTTTCATTTGGATAATCTGGCATGTAAGTACCTATGGGTTTATGAAGATTTAGTTTACCATTTTCAAAAAGTTGTAAAGTGGCTATTGCAGTGAATAGTTTTGTAATTGAAGCTATATTGAATCGGGTGTCTATGCTATTTTTTACATTGTATTCTATACTGGAAAGTCCAAAGGCACTTTGCTTTATTATACTATCATTTTGAGCTACTAAAATAGTTCCTGAAAAATCTGAATCTTTTAGGCTATTTAAATAAGCCTTTATTTCAGAATTCTTCGATTGGGAAAAGATAGAATTAGCTAAAAATAGAAAAAACAAAAGCAGTTTTATCTTCATTAGTATATTATTTAAAAGAATATTGGATAGGAATTCATGCCATTGTACAAATTCCATTAAACTCTAAAGATATAACTTTTAAGTAAATCTAGATTGAATCAAACTATTCAAAGCGACTAACTCTTAACTATATTATTTTATCAATTATCCGTTTTTCCATTTGTTAGGCAAATAATAAATCAAATCTATTAATGTCATTGCTGTTGAAATATTACTGTGGGTGTAGAGACCAGTTGGAACAAAATTCAAAGTTAGTATTGATATGTTTAAGTAAGATGACTTAAGAATTTTTATTGTATATTTATGTTGCTTTAGACGGAAGCTTTCCACTCATCTTAGAAAAGTTGTATCAACACCGTTAACTACACAGAATTTAATCGAATATATTCTCGCTTATAGAGAATGGTTGATGAGTGACATTTTTTAGCGATTTTAAAATATATTACGATGGAACAAAATGTTAAGAAGCATAATATTCTTTATGCAAAGAGGCTAGCTAAAAAATTAAAAAAAGAAGAAAATCTCAATCATCACGAAGCTTTAAATCGTATTGCTAGACAACTTAAATTCAAAAATTGGAAGCACTTCCTTAAGGAAAATCAAGTCAACGATCCTCTGGAGGATTCATCGAGGATTATCTCTGATGAATTAACCGGTTTAGATCTTAATGGTTTTTCAAATAATGAGGAAAAATTTAATCAGACAATTTTTTCTAAAACGAAAAAAATCGACAAATTAAGGTCTCAGATTAAAAAGTATTTTACAAAAACGAAATCCTTTAATTTAAAAAGAAGTTCATATGGTTTAAAACATGACCTTGAGAGGCATATTGATGAGTATGTAGCTAATGGGGAATTAATTTACGCAATGCACTTAGAGGGTTATAAAATAAAACGCGATGGTATTAATTGCTATTTTAATATAAGTTCTGTTGGATTGAAAAACTTAATCATTTCTGAAAAAGTTTTCCAATATCTAAATATCTCCTTATCAAGTAACCTTCAAGAATATTTGAGGTATAATAAAAGATTCAAGAAATATAAATATCATTTCAAATTAATAATTAAACTTTTATTGGAAACTAAAATTCCCCTAATGAATGTCTGTGGTGTAATTGGAGCCGAGATTGGTGAAACTGCTGAAACTATTAAACAATGGTTTGCAATAGAAAACGGAAGTAACGATTTGATACCTAAGAAAAAATTAGACGCTCTATCGGATTTATTTGGCTTTGAATCCGAGGAATTGAAAAACTTCTAATTATGTAATAATCAAGCGCCCATTTTTACATGGGCGTTTTTTATTTTATCTAGGTTTATTTAAAGGTTTCTAAGAAATAATTCATTTTAATCGTGAGTTAATCGTGAGTTAATCGTGAGTTCCAGTAAACGTTAAAATTAGATTTTCAGATTGATAAAATTGGTTTAGGTATATGAATCTTTTAGTACATTAGTGAAAGATGAACTGAAAACACCAAATCTGATGTTTGATCTTGGAAAACTTTATATCCCTACCATTCTTTCGTTTGATCCATCAAGCAAAACAATATCTTTTACATTACCTGAATTTTTTACTAAAGAGCATTTTGAGCATGTTCAATATTCACTAGAGCTTAATATTTTAGGCTCTGATGCTATTATTTACTACTATGGTGAAGATGATACCTATTTATCCCAAGTGTTAGATTTGGATGAGGAGTATATCGCTGCCGGATCTTTGGAGTATGAAAGTTTCGGGGCAATCCAAGAAAAAGCCTTAAAGCAATTGGAGCATTTTATGCTCGATCCAAAAACAGAATTACTTGATTTGTTTAATCAAAACGAAGAAGAATTTCCACTAGAATAAAAAAGGTTACCGAAGACTACTCGATAACCTTTTTTGTTTTTTAATCATATATCAGTAGTTTAGTCTCATGCATAATAAATTTAAACTTTCCGGAATCGTATTTATCATTATTGGTGCATTACTAATCTATCTCGAGATTGGTGGCGGAATGTTTTTTCTACTCTACGGTCTTTTGATAGGTATGGGGCTAGGGTTATTTATCTCAGGTAAAAACCCACTGGCAAGATTAAAGGCTAAACAATAAAGTTTTACTACTTATTTTTTCGCTTTGTTTTGTCTTCTTTCTTCCTTGCTATGAGTTCTTCCAGGTTATTCATATCACTACTGATTTTATTTTCCATCACTCTTGCATAAATTTGAGTGGTCGATAACTTGGTATGTCCTAAAAGCTTGGATACCGTTTCGATCGGTACTCCATTAGATAAAGTTACAGTTGTAGCAAAAGTATGTCTTGCCGAATGAAACGTAATATGTTTTCGAACTCCTGAAGCTTTCATCACTTCTTTGACGTAGCTATTCATCTTTTGATTGGATAATACCGGAAATAAACATTCATCCAAGAGATCATATTGATGATCTTTATACTTTTTTAAAATGCTAGCAGCTTTGCTCAGTAGGGGAGCTTTTACAGGCTCATTGGTTTTTGCCCTTTTGGTATAAATCCAATCTTTACCGTCCATCCCTTTTACAATATGATCTTTGGTCAGTTCTTTCAGTTCAGCATAGGTTAGTCCGGTATAACAGGAAAAAAGGAACATATCTTTCACCCGTTCCAAAGAACCACTTTTAAAATAAGTGTCTTCCACTAATTTTAATTCCCGTTCCGATAAAAACTGACGTTCATTCTTTTCAAACTTCATTTTATAATTCTGAAAAGGGTTTTTCTGTATCCATTCCAATTTAATAGCAAGGTTGATCATCTTTTTAAACCGTTCCAAATGTTTCATTACGCCATTGGTGGAACAGGTCTTTCTTTTTTTACTCGGGGAATAGGTGCGCAAAAAATGTTCAAATTCCGTGATAAATCGGTAATTGATATGTTTTAAGTAGATATCATCAACTTTTCTTTTTTGCTTTAGAAATTCGGTCAGGTATTTAGCAGTGGTAAAGTAGTTTTTTAGCGTACCCCACTTTAACACCGATTGCATCTGTGAATTATGATAATCTACGATATCACTCAATTTTTTGTGATCTTCATCAAGTCCGCTGTAAGCAGCTTTAACGGCTTTAGCGCTAATAAGGTTGTCTTTTTCCAATAAACGCTTGTGCGTCTCTAATAATTGGTAATAAACCTGATCTAAGTAACGGTTCATTTGTTTGATGCGTTCGCTAGATCCTCGAAGCCGCCCTTTGGAAGAGTCCCATTCATTCACTGAAGTTTTACGTTGGAGACTCATTTCGGCTGATTTACCATTGACGGTAATACGGGCATAAATAGAAAGTTTCTCAGCATTTTTACTGATCTTTCTGGTAAAGAATAATACGGAAAAGGTGGTAAACTCTGGCATAAGCTGGTTTTTTAATGAAACAAACATGACTATAGACGAAAATCAAATCAGCCGTTATGCACTCTTAAGGTAAGAAATAAATGAAGAAAAAGCATTCACCGAATCATTCACTGAACAGAACCATAACCTTTGGTTTTAGATGGTATGTCTTAAAACAAAAAATCACCGAAAATACTTGATTTTCAGTGATTTTACTAAAGTTTGATACTTAGTTCGTCGGGGTGGCAGGATTCGAACCTGCGACCTCCTGCTCCCAAAGCAGGCGCGATGACCGGGCTACGCTACACCCCGTTTTACAATTGTTATTCTCAATTGCGGGTGCAAATATAATAATTCTTTTAGCACCACAATGGTAAGTTTAGATTTTTTATATATTAGTTCATTAAATAGCTTTTAATCCCTTAAATTACAACCAATCTCATAACACCACTCATGAAAAAAACTTTTATTCAATTAGGAATTGTTTTAAGCTTAATCTCTTGCGGCCAGAATACTGAAGAAAAGGATACTGCAGAAAAGCAGGAAACCCCAAAAAATACAGAAGAAACTCAACAAAAAGTACCAGAGCCAATCCCGGCCGAGACTAATGATAATTACAACACAGAAGTTGTTGTAGAAGGCATTGCTATCCCATGGGGAATCGATTTTCTTCCAGATAATAGTATGCTAATTACCGATAAGTCTGGTGACATTTATCATTACAAAGACGGGCAAAAACAAAAACTTTCAAATGTTCCTGAAGTTTATGTGCGTGGCCAGGGCGGATTACTTGATATCGCTGTACACCCAGATTATGCAAATAATGGTTGGATTTATTTTACCTATGCGTCTTCTGAAGGTGAAGGCGAAGGTGGAAATACTGCAATCGCCAGAGCTAAGATCGACGGTACTCAACTTACCAATGTAGAAGTATTATATAAGGCTGGTCCAAATACCACAAAAGGACAGCATTTTGGTTCCAGAATTAGTTTCGATAAAGAGGGTTACTTATATTTTTCAGCCGGAGAACGTGGCGCTCGTGATAAAAATCCACAGGATATTACAAGAGACAACGGTAAAGTTTATCGCCTAAATGATGATGGTAGCATTCCGCAGGACAATCCATTTGTAGGTGAAGATAATGCTAAAGAAGCTATCTATTCTTATGGGCATCGTAATCCACAGGGAATGATCTTAAATCCTGAAACTGGCGAAATTTGGGTTCACGAACATGGCCCACAAGGCGGTGATGAAATAAATGTTGTAAAAGCAGGTGCTAACTATGGATGGCCGGTTGTTACCTACGGAGAAAATTACGATAGCACCCCTATCACAGACGAGCGTAGCCGGCCAGAGTTTGAAGATCCTATTTTTTACTGGCTACCTTCAATCGCACCAAGTGGATTCGCTTATGTAACTTCTGAAGAATATCCAGAACTTCAAGGGAATTTATTAGCCGGCTCCCTTAAATTTCAGTATTTAGAACTTTTGATTTTAGACGGAAAGAAAATCACCAAAAGAGAGAAATTAGTGGAAAATGTTGGAAGATTAAGAGAAGTTGTTGAAGGACCCGATGGAAATATCTATCTTGGCGTGGAAGGAAAAGGCGTATTAAAGTTAGTAAAGAAAGCAGAATAATTAGATTAAACACAAACGATAAACAATGAAAAAGTTACTAAGTATTGCCGTGATTCTGGGAGCTATGGCTTGCAAATCAGACAAAAAGCAGGAATCTACCGAAGAGGAAGAGACCTACACTATCCCGGCAGATAACAGTTCAGCAGAAAAAACACCTTTAGACGAAAGTATCGCAAGAGGTAAAAAAGTGTATTCTCAGCTATGTGTTACCTGTCACCTTCCTACCGGAAAAGGAATCCCGGGAACCTATCCTCCACTCGACGGTTCTAACTGGTTAAGAGAAAAAAGAACTGAAAGTATTCGTGGTGTAAAATACGGTATGCAGGGACCAATCACCGTGAACGGTAAAGAATACGATAACGTAATGACTCCTATGGGATTAAGCAACCAGGAAGTTGCAGATGCACTTAACTACGCAATGAATTCCTGGAGTAACAAAATCGACGATATGGTAACCGAAGAAGAAGTTGCCGCAGTAGAAAAATCTGAATAAAATTTAATTTTTGGGGTAAATAATTAAATTTGCCCCAAATTTTCTCAGATGCTAATAATTGGAATTGCCGGAGGTACAGGTAGCGGAAAGACTACCGTTGTAAATCAAATAATCGACGAGTTAAAGAATGAAGAAGTAGATGTAATCTCCCAGGATTCCTATTATATGGATACCAGCCATCTAAGCTTCGAAGAACGTAAAAAGATCAATTTTGATCATCCAAAATCTATAGATTTCGATCTATTGGTTTCTCACCTTAAGGAATTAAAAGCCGGTAACAATGTGATGCAGCCGGTATATTCATTCAAAGAACATAATAGAACAGGAGAATTTATAGAAGTTCATCCTCGTAAAGTGGTGATCGTAGAAGGAATTCTAATTCTTGCTCATGCCGATATTCGCGATATGTTCGATATCAAAATTTATGTACATGCAGATAGTGACGAGCGTTTGATTCGTCGTCTTAAACGAGATATTGCAGATCGTGGTCGTGATCTGGAAGAAGTGCTTTGGCGGTACCAAACAACACTTAAACCAATGCACAACCAGTTTATTGAGCCTACCAAAGAATTTGCGGATATAATAATCCCTACCAATCGTTACAATACGGTAGCTGTTGATATCGTTCAAACAATTATAAAAGATCGCTTGTCCTAATTTTGTATATTTAAGCACATGAAATTAAAAGAACTTCGCAATAAAAGATGGTTTAAAATACTTAGCAATAAATATGTTTTGCTAGGCCTTATTTTTGCGATCTGGATGTTCTTTTTAGATAGCAATTCCTGGTTTATCCACCACGAACTTAACCAGGAAATTAACGAGCTTAGAGAAAACAAGGAATATTACCAAAAGGAGATTTCTCACGATAAAGCCATCATTGGCACTTTAGGCGATTCTATAGAATTAGAAAAATTTGCTCGCCAAAAATATTATATGAAACGTCCTAACGAAGAAATCTACATTATCGAATACGATACTGTAGATTAATATTGGTCATTTTTCCGCTGTTTTCTTAAAACCACACGATTATGAAGCAATCATTATTTCAGGATTTTGATGAAGTTTCTGCAAAACAATGGAAACAGAAAATTCAGTTTGAGCTACAGGGTTCAGATTATCAAAACCTGGTAACTCATACTTTAGATGGCGTAGACATTAGGCCATTTTATCATCAGGACGATCAAATAGAAGCTTTACAGATAGATTCTAGCAAAGATTGGTCGATTTGCGACCAGATTTTTGTGGTTTCTGAAGAAAAAAGTAATTACCGCGCTTTAAAACTAATCGAAAAAGGAGCTGAAAGTATCTGGTTTATCATTTCTTCAGAAAAAACCGATCTAAAAAAACTATTCAAAAACTTCGATTTTCATTCTACTCCTATTTACCTGAAATTCACTTTTTTTTCTGAAGAATTTCTAAAAGGTTTGCGTAATTTTTTTCAGGATAAAAATGCAAAAGTTTACTTGCAGATCGATATTATTGGGAATTTAGCGGCTTCAGGAAACTGGTTTGCTAACTTAGAAAGTGATCATAAAATTTTAGACAAAATTCTTCAAAATTCGTCGAATTTCGAATCGGTTATTTCCGTAGATACCATGCTGTATCAAAACGCCGGCGCTACGATTCCGCAGCAATTGACTTATGCGATCGCACATGCAAACGAATACCTGAATCATATTAACGAGGTGAATTTTCTTTCTGCGGAAGTAAAAAAAACGCTCAAATTGCAATTTTTAGTGGCCGTGGGGCCAAATTACTTTTTCGAGATTGCTAAAATTAGAGCTTTACGATGGCTTTTTTCAAGTATCGCTGAAGCTTACGGATTCAACAAAGAAGTTTTTATTCTCGCCCAACCTTCAAAACGTAACAAAACGCTTTACGATTACAATGTAAATTTATTGCGCACCACTACAGAAAGTATGAGTGCAATTCTTGGTGGTGCAGATGCTATTTTTAATCTACCCTACGATGCGGTTTATCATAAAAATAACGAGTTTGGTAATAGAATCGCCCGCAATCAGCTTTTAATTATGAAGCACGAAGCGCATTTAAATAAAGTAAAAAATGCTGCGGAAGGTGCCTATTATATCGAAAACCTAACTGAACAGTTTGCTGAAAAAGCCCTGGCGACCTTTAAGGATATTGAAAACGGAGGCGGATTTTTAAAACAACTGAAGGAAAGTATTATCCAGAAGAAAATAAGAGAATCGGCTGATAAAGAACAGGCGAAATTCGATGCTGGGGAACTTATTTTAATTGGTACCAACAAATATCAAAATCCGGCAGATAAAATGCAGGATGAGATTCAGTTATATCCGTTCTTGAAGAAAAATCCCCGAAAAACCTTGATCGAACCGATTTTAGAACGCCGATTAAGTGAAAAACTGGAAGAGCAACGATTAGCAACCGAAAAAACTGTAAACGCATAATTATGGCAAGAAAAGACCTTAAAGATTTACAGTTGATCGAAAAAAAAATAGGCGAAAAATCCACAATTTCGACCTATAAAACACCGGAAGAAATAAACATCAAATCTTCATATTCCAAAGAAGATATTGCAAATTTTGAGCATCTTAATTTTGTTGCCGGTACGCCGCCATTTTTACGCGGACCTTACAGTACGATGTACGTGCAACGCCCTTGGACGATAAGGCAATATGCAGGATTTTCTACCGCTGAAGAAAGCAATGCTTTTTATCGCAGAAATTTAGCTGCCGGGCAAAAAGGCCTTTCGGTAGCTTTCGATCTGGCAACGCACCGTGGTTACGATAGTGATCACGAGCGTGTGGTTGGCGATGTGGGAAAAGCCGGTGTGGCAATCGATTCGGTTGATGATATGAAAATCCTTTTCGATCAGATTCCGTTAGATAAAATGTCGGTTTCCATGACGATGAATGGCGCGGTATTACCCATTTTAGCTTTTTACATTGTCGCAGCCGAGGAACAGGGCGTAAAACCAGCGCAGCTTTCAGGAACAATTCAAAATGATATTTTAAAGGAGTTTATGGTGAGAAACACCTACATCTACCCTCCTACTCCGTCGATGAAGATCATTGCCGATATTTTTGAATACAGCTCGCAACATATGCCAAAATTCAACAGCATTAGTATTTCTGGCTATCACATGCAGGAAGCTGGTGCGACAAGTGATATCGAATTGGCATACACACTGGCAGACGGATTAGAATATATTCGTAAAGGTTTAGAAGCCGGGATGGATATCGATAGTTTTGCACCTCGACTTTCATTCTTTTGGGCAATTGGTATGAACCATTTTATGGAAGTTGCTAAAATGCGAGCAGCACGCATGCTTTGGGCAAAACTGGTAAAACAATTTAATCCTAAAAATCCAAAAAGCTTATCGCTTAGAACCCATTCGCAAACCAGCGGATGGAGTTTGACAGAACAGGATCCTTTTAATAATGTAGCACGGACTTCCATAGAAGCGGCAGCTGCGGCATTTGGTGGCACGCAAAGTTTACATACCAATGCTTTAGATGAGGCAATTGCTTTGCCTACAGATTTTTCAGCAAGAATCGCGAGGAATACGCAGTTACATCTTCAGCAGGAAACATCGATCACTAAAACTGTAGATCCTTGGGCCGGTAGTTATTATGTTGAAAGTTTAACGAATGATATTGCTGAAAAAGCCTGGAAACTAATTGAAGAAGTTGAAGATCTTGGCGGAATGACGAAAGCCATCGAAGCCGGAATCCCAAAAATGCGTATCGAAGAAGCCGCGGCTAGAAAACAAGCCAGAATTGATAACGAAACCGATGTTATCGTTGGCACCAATAAATATCGCTTACAAAAAGAAGAGGAATTGCTTACTCTTGAAGTTGATAATCAAAGTGTACGCAATCAACAAATAGAACGCCTCGAAAAAATTAAGGCAAAAAGAAACGAATCTGAAGTAAAAAAAGTACTCGAAAATCTTACAAAATCGGCTCAAACCGGGCAAGAAAATTTATTGGCTTTAGCCGTTGAAGCGGCAAGAAAAAGAGCTACTTTGGGAGAAATAAGCGATGCGCTGGAGGAGGCTTTTGGTAGATATAGGGCGAAAATTCAATCTTTTAGCGGAGTTTATTCTAAAGAAATGAAAGACAACGAAACATTTTTAAAAGCCAGAGAACTTGCCGATAAATTTGCCGAGCAGGACGGTCGCCGACCACGAATTATGATCGCTAAAATGGGACAGGATGGGCACGATCGAGGAGCAAAAGTCGTAGCTACCGCTTATGCCGATGTAGGTTTTGATGTAGATATTGGTCCGCTTTTTCAAACGCCAAAAGAAGCGGCAAAACAGGCAGTAGAAAATGATGTTCATATTCTTGGTGTTTCGTCACTAGCAGCCGGGCATAAAACTTTGGTGCCGCAGGTTTTGGAAGAACTTAAAAAACTAGGTCGTGAAGATATTATGGTGATTGTTGGGGGTGTGATCCCATCGCAGGATTATCAATATTTATTTGATGCCGGTGCCGTAGCGGTTTTCGGACCAGGTACAAAAATTAGTGATGCCGCAGTACAATTATTAGAAATCTTGATTGATGAGTGATGAATAATTCGAAATGCATAATTTTGAGCATCTTTTACCACAAATTCTGAAAAAATATAAGTAAATTCATTTCTGAACTTACAAATTCAGAATAATGGACTTCACAAAAAAAATGCTGCGTGACGATGCTTTAGCAGGCAAAACGATTGTTGTAACCGGTGGTGGTAGCGGTCTTGGAAAATCAATGACCAAGTATTTTTTAGAATTAGGAGCTAATGTTGCAATATCTTCAAGAAACCTTGAAAAACTTCAGAATACAGCTTCAGAATTAGAAAACGAAACCGGCGGAAAGTGTTTGCCTGTGCAATGTGATGTTCGAAATTATGATGAAGTTGAAAAAATGCTTCAACTGGTTTTGGCTGAATTTGGAGAAGTTGATGTTTTGCTGAATAACGCTGCCGGAAATTTTATATCTCCTACCGAGCGTCTTTCAGCAAACGCATTTGATACCATTATCGATATTGTTCTTAAAGGAAGTAAAAACTGTACGCTAGCCTTTGGGAAACATTGGATTGATAAAAAAACCGAAAATACCTCAATTTTAAATATTGTTACTACCTATGCCTGGACGGGCTCTGCTTATGTTGTCCCAAGCGCCACCGCAAAAGCAGGAGTTTTGGCGATGACCAGGTCTCTTGCGGTAGAATGGGCTAAATACGGTATTAGCTGTAATGCAATTGCTCCGGGCCCATTCCCAACCAAAGGTGCCTGGGATAGATTATTACCGGGTGATTTAAAAGATAAATTCGATCTGGCTAAAAAAGTTCCACTAAAACGAGTTGGCGATCATCAGGAACTGGCAAATCTTGCCGCGTATCTGGTATCTGACTTTTCTGCGTATATAAATGGGGAAGTTATTACCATTGATGGTGGGGAATGGTTAAAGGGCGCCGGGCAGTTTAATTTGCTGGAAGCGATCCCCGAAGAATTATGGGATCAGCTAGAAGCGATGATTAAAGCTAAAAAAAGAGGTTAAAACTCTTGCGATTGTTAAAGTTTTTGAAAAACCTGTTAACAAAATGATTTTATAAACCTATAATAAATTGTATTTTTACCTTCAAAAATTGATACAAATTAATGGGTAAAATCATCGCTATTGCCAATCAGAAAGGTGGAGTAGGAAAAACTACAACTTCAGTTAATCTTGCTGCTTCCCTTGGTGTTTTAGAAAAAAAAGTACTTCTTATTGATGCCGATCCCCAGGCAAACGCAACTTCAGGATTAGGAATTGATGTTGAAGAAATAGAATTGGGAACCTATCAGCTTTTGGAACATTCTATTACTCCAGAAAAAGCGATCATGGAAACAAGTTCACCCAATTTAGATCTTATACCTGCCCATATCGATTTAGTAGCTATCGAAATTGAACTGGTTGATCAGGAAAATCGTGAGTCGATGCTAAGAAAAGCAATCACTCCGCTTAAAGATCAGTATGACTACATATTAATAGACTGTGCTCCTTCCCTAGGATTGTTAACTTTAAATGCTTTAACAGCTTCAGATTCAGTAATTATTCCTATTCAATGTGAATATTTTGCCCTAGAAGGTTTAGGTAAATTATTGAATACTATAAAAAGCGTTCAGAAAATACACAATAATAAACTGGATATCGAAGGTTTATTGCTTACGATGTACGACAGCCGTTTGCGACTCTCTAATCAGGTTGTAGAAGAAGTTCAAAAACATTTCGATGAAATGGTTTTTGAAACAATCATTCAGCGAAATGTGCGTTTAAGTGAAGCGCCAAGTTATGGAGAAAGTATAATTAATTACGATGCGTCTAGTAAAGGGGCTACAAATTACTTAAGTTTGGCGCACGAAATTATTAAGAAAAACAGTTAGAGGATGGCGAAGGCTACAAAAAAACAGGCACTTGGTAGAGGTCTTTCTGCGCTATTGAAAGATCCTCAAAACGATATAAATTCAGCTGAAGATAAAAATGCAGATAAGTTGGTGGGGCATATAGTTGAATTGGAATTATCTTCTATCGAAGTCAATCCATTTCAGCCAAGAACCAGTTTTAACGAAGATGCCTTACGCGAACTGGGAAGTTCTATTAAAGAACTTGGGGTAATTCAGCCCATTACCGTTAGAAAACTCGATTTCGATAAATATCAGCTTGTTTCTGGAGAGCGTCGTTTTAGAGCTTCTAAATTAATTGGTCTGGAGACCATCCCGGCTTATATTCGAATTGCCAACGACCAGGAAAGCCTGGAAATGGCTTTAGTTGAAAACATACAGCGACAGGATCTTGATCCAATAGAAATTGCACTCTCCTATCAGCGCCTTATTGATGAAATTAGCCTTACGCAAGAGCAACTTAGTGATCGTGTAGGTAAAAACCGGTCTACCATTGCTAATTACTTACGGCTTTTAAAATTAGATCCAATTATCCAAACGGGAATGCGTGATGGATTTTTAGGAATGGGACATGGTAGAGCCTTAATTAATGTAGATGATCCTCAAATACAGTTAGAGATCTACGAAAAGATCTTAAAAAACTCATTGTCTGTAAGAGATACTGAAAAACTGGTAAAAGAGGCCAAAAACGGACCTGAACAAAAAACAGCTTCAAAACCTTCAATACCGGTAACCTATAAAAAAAGTATCAAGGAATTTACAGATTATCTTGGAACAAAAGTCGATGTGAAGGTGCAGAAAAACGGAAAAGGAAAACTTACGATCCCTTTTTCTTCTGAAGAGGAATTTAACCGAATTAAAAAATTGATCCAGGGTGAAGAGTAAGCAGCTACTTCCTGTACTGTTATTGCTTCTGTTAACAATTCAACTTAGCGCTCAGGATTCTCTTTCTGTAGAAAATCCAAGGCTAATTGAAAATCCCGAAGAAGCACAAGATCTTGAAGAAGAACAGGATTACAAACCATATAATGCTTTGGCACCTGCAAAAGCTGCATTTTACTCGGCAATTCTACCCGGTTTAGGTCAGATTTATAATGGCAGAATTTGGAAAGTACCTTTGGTTTATGCTGGGATAGGAATTCCTATTTATTTCTACATCGATAACGATCGCCAGTATGATCGCTACCGTACAGCTTACAAACAACGTCTAGCAGGTCGTGAAGACGAATTTGCCGGGAGAATATCAGACCAGGGACTGCGAAGCGCCCAGGAACTTTACCAGAGAAATAAAGAAATATCGATTTTAGTAGCCATAGGATTTTATGCGCTAAACATTATCGATGCTAACGTAGATGCACACCTACAACAATTTAATGTAAGCGAAGATCTAAGTTTAAAACCAAATTATAATCTCGATAAATTTACAGGAAAATCAAATTACGGATTTTCACTGAATTTTAAATTTTAAAAATGAAAATAGCACTTTTAGGATACGGAAGAATGGGACAGGCAATAGAAAGTATTGCTATAGAACGCGGACACGAAATTATTCTGAAGATCGATAAAAATATAGAAAGTTATAGCTTGGAAGAAATAGGAATCGATGTAGCTATCGATTTTAGTATTCCAGATGCCGCTTTTAAAAATATTACATCTTGTTTTAAGGCAGGTATTCCGGTAGTTTCTGGCACAACCGGTTGGTTAGATAAATACGATGAAGCAGTTGAAATTTGTAACGAGAACGATGCTGCATTTATTTATGCCAGTAATTTTTCTTTAGGAGTGAACATCTTCTTTGAGCTGAATAAAAAATTAGCCGGAATGATGAAGAATCTTGAAGAATATGGCGTAGAAATTGAAGAGATTCATCACACCAAGAAATTAGATGCTCCCAGCGGAACGGCAATAAGTTTAGCTGAGCAGATCATAGATGTAAATGAGCGTAAGAAAGGTTGGCATTTAGAAACTGCGAATGATAATGAAATTCCGGTTTTTGCAAAACGAATTGAAGATGTGCCGGGAACCCATACGGTAAGTTATACATCCAGAATCGATGATATCGAGATCATGCATACAGCGCATTCTCGAGAAGGATTTGCAAAAGGAGCGGTAGTGGCAGCAGAATGGTTAAAAGATAAAAAAGGAGTACATACGATGAAAGATGTTCTATCAAGTCTTTTTGAATAAAAAGACTTCTATTTTATCGAATTTTAGCAAAAGACATCAATATTTTTAGTTTTACTTTCAGAATAAATTTTGAGTAAACTACCTCAGTTTAATCTGTTGAGTCTCTTGTTAAAAATTAATTTGAATATCGAGGTTATAGAATATTAATCTCCATTATCGCGTAACGAATAGCCTTTTAGGCATACTAACAGGGAAATAATAAGATATGACATTTACAGAGTGGTTTATTTTCTTTCTGGTTGTGCAAGTGATTCATTTTGCCGGAACCTGGAAATTATATCAAAAGGCGGGAAGAAAAGCCTGGGAAGCTATGATCCCTATTTACAATGCTGTGATCTTAATGAAAATTATTCACCGTCCCTGGTGGTGGGTTATTTTACTTTTTATTCCGATTGTAAATCTTATCATGTTCCCTGTAATTTGGGTAGAGACCTTAAGAAGTTTTGGAAGAAAAAGTACCGCAGATACGTGGTTAGCGATTCTTACACTGGGATTCTATATCTATTATATTAATTACACTCAGGATGTAAAACATGTTAAGGATAGAAACCTTAAGCCTGCAACTACGGCCGGGGAATGGGTAAGCTCTATTTTGTTTGCGGTCGTAGCAGCAACCATCGTTCATGGTTATTTAATGCAGCCATTTACGATACCTACTTCATCTCTTGAGAAAACACTTTTAGTAGGAGATTATCTTTTTGTGAGTAAGTTTCACTATGGAGCCAGAATACCACAAACACCTATTGCCTTCCCAATGGTACATGATACCATTCCGGTTGCTGGAATCAAATCCTATTCTACAGAGCCTCAGGTGCCTTATTTAAGATTACCAGGATTCGAAGAAGTAAAAAAGAATGATATTGTAGTTTTCAACTGGCCTGTTGATACCGTAAATGCTTTTCAGCAATATGGTGACGGAAAATATTATCACAAACCTATTGATAAAAAATCCAATTATGTAAAACGTTGTGTAGCCGTGGCGGGGGATTCTTTAGAGATCATTGAAGGCAAAGTTTTTATAAATGGGAAACAACTTCAACTTTCAGAAAGAGCAAAACCACAGTATTCTTACGAGGGCACTACCGACGGACAGCAATTGAATGCACAGTACATGTATCAAATGTATGATATTACTGATGGCTTCTACTTTAATAGTGCGACTAACGAATTCGTAATTTCTGCATTAACTGAACAAACTGCACAAAGATTACGTAATAACCCTTATATCAAATCACTGGAACGCCGTATTTATCCTGAAGAACAAAAGTCAGCCAGTCTATTCCCTAACGATAATAAAAAGCGTTATAATTTAGACTATTTTGGACCAATATATATTCCTGAAGAGGGAAAAACAGTAGCGATCACTCCTGAATCTTTACCGTTTTACCGTAGAATTATCGAAGTCTATGAAGGAAGTGAAATGGGTATTGATAATACTATTAGCCTTAATGGTACACAGGTACTTTTAAACGGTAAACCTATAGAATCCTATACTTTTAAACAGAATTACTATTGGATGATGGGTGACAACCGTCACAATAGTGAAGATAGCCGAAGCTGGGGTTATGTACCTTATAATCACGTTGTTGGAAAACCGGTATTTATATGGTTCAGTAAAGATAAATATGCTTCAGGATTTTTTGATGGCATAAGATGGGATAGAATGTTCACTACTGTAAAAGGTGATGGTAAACCAGTTTCCTACCTACCTTATTTTCTAATTTTAGTGGTAATTTTCTTCGGATTTAATTACTTCAGAAATCGTAAAAAATCAGATTCGTAAAAAATGAATACTGTTTTATTACATCCGGCCTATTTTGGTCCTGTTTCTCAATACGCTGTAATTATGCAGTACGATAAAGTCGTTTTTGAACATTTTGATAATTATCAGAAACAAACCTATCGAAACCGAATGTATATCTACGATGCCAACGGAAAACTATTACTGAATATTCCTATAAAGCATAAGTCATCACTTACAGGTAAAACATCAGATGGCAGTCAGCTCTATAGTGAAGTTTTGATCGATAATTCTTTTGAATGGCAAAAGCAACACTGGCGTGCTTTAAAAGCTTCATATCAAACTTCACCATTTTTTGAGTTTTATGAAGATGAAATTATCCATTTATACGAAAATCGATTTTCTCATTTAATGGATTTCAATTTAAAATGCCAGTCATTTGTATTTGATGCTATAGGAATAGAACCTGAAATTACACAATCTGAAGAATATTTTAGAAATCCTGAAGGATTAGATAATGGTCGACATCTTATTTCAGCTAAAAAAGACTTCAATTTCCTATCAGATCGCTACCAACAGGTGTTTGAACCTAAGCATGGATTTTTAAATAATCTAAGCATCTTAGACTTAATTTTTAACCTTGGCCCACAAAGCTTAGAGTTTCTGGAGAATCAAAAACTCCCAGAATTTAATCTTTAACAGAAAAGGTCGTCAAAATAGGGTAATGATCTGAATACGGAACTTTAATTCGTTCGTAGGAGTTTACTTCAAACACTGTATCTAAAAGATGAAAATCTATTCTTAAGGGAAAATAGTTCAAATGATAAGTACTACTAAACCCAGCGCCCTTCTTCACATAAGCATCCTGAAAACGATCATTTCGCACATGGTTATAGGTATGCGAAAATGCAGTATTATTAAAATCACCACTGATTATTACCGGATAAGCTGATTCCTTGATGGATTGATATACTTTCTCAGCCTGATTTTGTTGTCTTACAAATCCATTCGAAATATTTTTCACTACTTTCTTCGACTCCTGTTTATCTTTAAAATTATCTACTTCCTGAACATCTTCAGTAACTTTAAGGCTTTGAAAATGGATATTATATACTCGGATAGTATCCTCTTGAATAAGTATATCTGTAAAAATTGCATTATTATTATCTCCGGTAAAGTCATCCAAATTAAAATCTAAAGACTGTTTCTTAATCATTGGAAATTTGGAGAATATGGCCTGACCAAAAGACGAGTTTTCAGATCGATATTTGATGTATTTGAAAGGATACTTTTCTTCTAAATGCTCATTCTTATAATATTCTTCAATGGTTAAAATATCCGGATCTGCTTCATCTATAACTATATTAATTTTGTCTGGTATGTTATCTTCATCCGTCCAGTTAGATCTATTGAACATCCTCACATTATAATTCATTATAGAATATTGTCCACCTCTTTCACTGCTAGCAAAAGGCCATTTGTAAAACTTAGAAGCAAAACCAAAGCCTACAATCATAATGATCAGCGATAAGAGCATATGTCGCTTCATACGCAACAGCCAGTATAAAAAGAAAACAAGGTTCGCAATGATCAAGATTGGAACACCTAAGGTGAGAACCGAAATAAGCGGATAACTTTTTGGTGCAATATACGGTAGAAAATAGGCTACGATTAGTGCGATAGCCAATAAAGAATTTAAAAAGAAAATGAATTTATCAAACCAAGATAGTTTTTTCATTTAGTCGTCTTTGCCTGCCTGAAAAAGAAAATCCTTTTCTGCCTTCGTTAAACTTTCATAACCACTTTTACTTATTTTGTCTAAAATCGCATCAACTTTTTGCTGCTTTTCAGATTTAGACATTGATGTTGATCTAGAGTTTGATGATGAAGTTCCAGACCTTTTATTGGAAGTACGATGTACTGTTTTCATTTTAGCTTTCTTCTCTCTCTTTTTGAAAAGATTAGCTATGCCGTCCATTAAATTCTCCCACCATGCACCTATATCATTACCTTTATGCAATTGCGTAGTATATAGATACCCCAAACCTGCTCCACCAAGATGCGCCAGATGACCTCCTGCATTACCCATTGGAATTTGAATAATATCTATTGCCACTAATGCGGCCGCAATCCACCAGAATTTTAAATTTCCTAATATTAGTAATCTAACATACATATTTGGCGCTTGCGTTGCAACGCCAATTAAAACAGCCATGACACCGGCTGAAGCTCCCACAAGGTAAGATTTACCACCTGCAAATGCTGGGAATAAATTGTAACTCAGCATAAAAACCAATCCACCAATAATAACTCCAAGAAAATAATAGTTTAAAAGTCGTTTTGGTGAAAAGAAATTTAAAAAATATATTCCTGAGAAATACAATATCAGCATATTAGAGATCAAATGAAAGATCCCGCCATGCAAAAATGAGTAACTAATAATCGTCCAGGGTTTCAGGATAAATTCTGCTGGATCTGAAGGTAAAACAAACCAATCATAAAAATTAGCAAAACCCGGAATTTCAAAAAGAGAAAAAATCGTGTTTAAAATTCCGAAGAATAAAAATACGATCACATTTACAGCGATTAGTTTCTCTGTAACAGAGGCCGTATTTATCTTATATCGTATTCTATCAGATGTTCTCATTTAGTCCCATCTATTTTGATTAAACTGATTTTTTTTCCAATACCACATTGTTATGAATCCGATAATCCCTCCTCCAATATGCGCCCAGTAAGCGGTGTTTGATGGTCCTAAAAGCGTTTGTCCAGTTACCGCTGAATAAACATTCAATAGAAAATAGCCACCAATTAAATATTTTGCTTTAATTGGGATTGGTATAAACATGATATACAAAGGTAGGTTAGGATAGATCACAGCAAAGGCAGCAGTGACTCCAAATATGGCTCCAGAAGCTCCAACCATAGGCACCATAAATGAGCTTGCAAGATCGTTTACTAAAGCATTACCGCCATTATACATCATCCCGTAAGCCTGCCCATCAAATTGATTTAGTAATTCATTAATTTGGGAAACACTCGCTCCGTTTTCTATCAATGCATTATAAGCGGAATTAAAGTCGAGATAAGCGAATAGGATCTGAAGTCCGGCAGCACCAAGACCGGCAGAAAAATAAAGGAATAAAAACCGACTCTGACCAATACTTTGCTCCAGAAAACTTCCGAAGATATAAAGGCCGAACATATTAAAGAAAATATGCGAAATGCCCCCATGCATAAACATGTGGGTGATCACCTGCCAAAACTGAAAATTTTGATTTTCTGGAAACCATAAAGCAAATAGCTCGTAAGCCCTTACACCTATTACCTGGCTACCTATAAAAAATAGAATATTTGCTATTAAAATTACTTTTACAGATTCAGAAATTCTTCCCATTTAGGTAAACTTTTTATCTAATTCGTCTACGGTTAAAGTGATAAAGACCGATTTGTTAAACGGACTAACATCTGGTTCTTTACACGCAAACAATCGATTTACAATGTGTTGCTGTTCAGTATTGTTTAATAAAGTTCCAGATTTTACTGCCATTCCTTTTGCAAGCGATTTGGCCAGCAAATCTGTTTGCGAAAATCCGTTATCGGGAACTTCATTTTCAAAGTCTGACAACAACTGTTCTAGCAAAATACCAACTTCACTTTCGCTAATTAATGTTGGTATCCCAGTGATCTCTACGTTATCAACTTCAATATTAGAAAAAATAAAACCAGTTTGTTCTAAAGATTCCTTAATTTCTTTGAGCATTTCCATTTCGTTTGTGTTGAACTGTAACTGTAATGGAAAAAGAAGCTGCTGGCTTACCGCCGCAGAGATCGTAATATTCTTTAAAAGCTCTTCATATAAAATCCTGGTATGGGCACGATTTTGATCGATCACCAAAATTCCACTTTTCAGTGTAGAAACTATATATTTTTTCTGAAGTTGAAAGGTGCCAGATTCAGGCTCGCTATGATTATCGTCAAAAAGCTTCCCGGTTACTTCTTCGCTTTCAAACTCTACCTGCTTAAACTGCGTTTGATCAGCCTCTGGAATAGCATTTAAACCAGCATATAAACTTTCCCAGGATTGTGTATTTTCTTTTCTGAAGCTATGACTTTTGCCAGATCGAATTGAAGATGTATTTAACTCATTTTCGAAAGGATTAAAACTACGATCCACTTCGATTTTGGGAACTTCAGCCTCTTTATTTTTATATTCATAAGGTGTATCCAGATTAGAATCACGATCAAAATCTAGCACCGGTGCCACACTAAATTGTCCCAAACTATGCTTTATGGCACTTCTTAACATAGCATAAAGCGCATGCTCATCGTCGAACTTAATTTCGGTTTTAGTGGGATGGATATTGATATCTATACTTTTTGGATTTACATCCAGGTAAAGAAAGTAACTTGGATAAGTTTTTTCCTTCAGTAAACCTTCAAAAGCTGCAGAAACTGCATGATTTAAATACGGACTTTTAATAAACCTGTTATTCACAAAAAAGAACTGCTCTCCCCTACTCCTTTTCGCAAATTCGGGTTTCCCAACAAAGCCCGAAATTTTTACAATCTCGGTATCTTCATTTACCGGAACGAGCTTTTCGTTGGTTTTGGCTCCAAAAATATTGGTGATTCGCTGTCTGTGATTTGTTGCTGGTAACTGAAACAGTTCGCCACCATTATGAAAAAGTGAAAAAGCAATCGACGGATGTGCCATTGCCACTCGCTGAAATTCGTCGATGATATGACGTAATTCTACCGCATCAGACTTTAAGAAATTCCGCCTTGCGGGAATATTATAAAAAAGGTTCTTCACGCAAAGTGAAGTTCCTTTGGGTGTTACGCAAGGCTCCTGAGAAGAAACTTTACTGCCTTCTATTTTGATACATGTACCAACTTCTTCATTTTCTGGCCTGGTTTTTAATTCCACATGAGCAATTGCCGCGATCGAGGCTAAGGCTTCACCTCTAAATCCTTTAGTATTTAAACTGAAAAGATCTTCAGCCGCTTTAATTTTTGAAGTCGCATGTCGCTCAAAACACATGCGTGCATCGGTAAGACTCATACCGGCACCATCGTCTACAACCTGTATTAAAGTCTTGCCGGCATCTTTTATTACAACCTGAATATTTTGAGCATAAGCATCTATAGCGTTCTCCAGTAATTCTTTAATAACAGATGCTGGGCGCTGTACTACCTCTCCCGCTGCAATCTGGTTAGCAACGTAATCTGGTAAAAGTTGTATTATATCACTCATTTAACGAGGATTCGAGAAGATAGACAAATCGAAATCTATAATCCACAAAAAAATAAAAATAAGGACAAGCGCTACATAAATCACACGACGGTTAATTTCTCTATTTCCACGATTTCGGCTGGCCTTTCGATCTCTAGACCATTGTGCACCAAAATCTATCGCATTTGTAGCTTCCCTATATTTATTAAATTTCGAATCAAAATCGTAAATATTACCCGTATCCTTACCGTTATAGTAACGAGGAGTATAATTGTAACGGGCGTTCTTTTTGGTTTTTAAAAAATTGACTCTCAAAATTATTGCTTTAAAACGTGGTACATCAAATTTACTTAAAAGCTTTCTAAAATAGAAGAGCTCTTCTATAAAATTAAAAAAGCAATAATAATGCCGCTTTAAAAAAGCGGCATGTGGATTATGATAAGATACTATCTAAGATTATTAAAATCTGGATTCTTTTCTTAGTTGTGCCATTTTGATGGCTGCAATTGCTGCTTCAGTTCCTTTATTCCCGTGCTTTCCTCCAGAACGGTCTAAGGCCTGTTGCATGTTATTATCTGTTAATACACAGAAAATCACCGGGGTATCGCTATTTACATTTAACTGGGTAATACCATTTGAAACTCCCTGGCATACAAAATCAAAATGCTTGGTTTCTCCCTGAATCACGCTCCCAATTGCAATGATTCCATCCAGCATATCGTAAGTTTCCTGCATTTTCTTGCAGCCGTAAGTTAATTCAAAACTTCCTGGTACATTCCAACGCACGATTTTTTTCTCTAATACACCATGTTCTTTCAATGTTTCGAAAGCGCCCTGAAATAGACCTTCAGTTACTTTCTCATTCCATTCTGAAACAACAATCCCAAACCGAAATTCTTTCGCGTTTGGGATTGAAGATTTATCGTATTCCGATAGATTATTTCCTTCGGTTGCCATATATGTTTATATGTTAGTTCATTGCCTGAGCCTGACCAATAAATACAGGAGCTTGTTCTGCTTCAGGAGACTCTGGATATTCATTTTCTAATTTATTAAGATACTCTAAAGCATCTTCAGCATTTCCTAACTCTAGCGCTGTAACAGCTGCTTTTAGTAAGAATTTTGGTGTAGTAAAGCTATTAGATCTCATATTAGCCGCTTTCACGTAATAATCTAAAGCTTCTTCTGGTTGCTCTAATTGCATAAACGCATCACCAATACCACCTGTAGCTAAAGGAGCTAAAACCTCATCATCACTACTAAAATCCTCTAGATACTCTATAGCTTCCTGGTATTTACCTGTGTATAAATAAGCGAAACCAGCATTATAAGATGCAATATTAGCACTAGCAGTACCACCGTAATTATCGATAATATCTAAGAAACCGTATTTACCTTCTCCACCATTCAAAGCCAGATTATAAAGAGAATCGCTCTCTGTAGCTCCAGCATTCATAGCAGCCTGCATATAGTTTTGAGCCTGCGCCATTTCGTTAGCAGCCTCGGCTCTTTTTGGTTCTTGTATAAATTGCTCGTATCCAAGATATCCCAAAACAGCTACAACAATAACGCCTAATACGATATAAATGTATTTTTGGTTATCTGCTACCCAAGTCTCTGTGCGACTAGCACCTTCATCTAGAGTGTTAAAAACTTCCTCTGTAGTAGATTGACCTTCTACATATTCGTTTTCGTTTGTTTCTTCTACGTCCTGGATGTTCTCCTTTTGTGGTTTATATCCTCTTTTCTTATACGTTGCCATAAGATATTTTTAATGCGTGGCAAAAATATAATATTTTGTGAAAATTAAAAGGGAAATTATTTGTATTTTTTCAATATTTTAAGCTCTTTCGCTTAGCAATTTCTAGCCTGCGCGGCAGATCGAAACCACATTGATTTTCAATAAATTATGCATTTAAAACAGCTTTCTCTATTAAATTATAAGAATCTGGAGTCGTCTTCTTTCGACTTCGATCCTAAGATAAACTGTATGGTTGGGCATAACGGTGTGGGAAAAACAAACGTTTTAGATAGCATTTATCACCTGGCTTTCGGGAAAAGTTATTTTAACCCGATTACCAGTCAGAATATTAATCACGATGCCGACTTTTTCGTGGTAGATGGCACGTTTGAGAAAAACGAAAAAGAAGAACACATCTTAGTGAGCGCAAAGCGTGGGCAAAAGAAAGTGATCAAAAGAAACCAAAAGCCTTACGAGAAAGTTAGTGAGCATATTGGCTTTATACCTGCCGTAATTATTTCTCCCGCAGATCGTGACCTTATTATAGAAGGTAGCGAAACTCGTAGAAAGTTTATGGATGGCGTGATCTCCCAAAGTGATAATGCCTATTTAAATAATCTTATAAATTACTCTAAAGTAGTATCACAGCGTAATTCCCTTTTAAAGTATTTTGCAGCCAATCACACCTTCGATCGTGACACCTTAGAAGTTTACAATCTTCAGCTTAATGACCTTGGATCGAAATTGTATAAAAAGCGTCTTGAATTTTTAGAAGAATTTGTTCCGATATTTAATAAAAGATATGCTGAAATTACCAATAATAAGGAACCGGTAAGCATTAATTATAAAAGTCAGCTTGCTGAAAAGCCTTTATCTCAACTTTTGGAAGATCAGCTTCAAAAAGATATGGTTTTGCAATATACCAGCGTTGGAACGCACAAAGACGACCTAAGTTTTGAAATTGAAGGTCATCCTATTAAAAAATTTGGTTCTCAGGGCCAGCAAAAGTCATTTTTAGTGGCTCTTAAATTAGCTCAATTCGATTTTATTAAAAAAATAAGCGGCGTAAACCCAATATTACTATTAGATGATGTTTTTGATAAGCTGGATGAACAGCGCGTTGCGCATATTGTAGCTTTGGTAGCCACAAAAGATTTAGGCCAAATATTTATAAGCGATACGCATGCCGAGCGTACCGAAAAAGTGGTAAAAGAAAGCAATCAAACCTATAAAATATTCAAATTGTGAAAATTAAAGGAGTATTTTTTTTCGTAGTAAGTATAATTCTATTAAGTTGTAATAAACAGGATCCAAAAGAACAGATCCAATTTTTAGAAGGCTACTGGGAAATTGATAAAGTTGAAGTAAGTCCAGATTCTACCATTACTTATAGAATGAGTGAGAATGTCGATTATTTTGAACTAAGCGATTCATCCAAATCATCAGGCCAGCGTACAAAACTGCGACCCCAGATGGATGGCACATTTAAAACCACCAATTCTGCTGAAAAAATTGATCTAAAAATTGAAGAAGACAGTCTAAGAATTTATTATAAAACTCCTTACGATAACTGGAAGGAAACTGTTCTTGAAGCTTCAGAAGAAAACCTGGTTATAAAAAATGCTCAGAATAAAATATATCATTACAAAAAATACAGCCCCATAAATATCGAAACCAATGAAGAGGAATAACGAAAATCTAAGTTTAGGAGACGTTTTAAAAGAGTTTGTTGAAAAGAACAATCTTGAAAAGGGCTTGGATAAAGTTCATGTTCGGGATGCATGGAATCAGCAAATGGGGCCAGCGATCCAAAAATACACCACTGCAATAAAATTACAGGGAAGCACCTTGTACGTTCAATTAAGTTCTTCTGTTTTACGAGAAGAATTAAGCTACGGAAAAGAAAAGATAGTTAAAATGCTAAACGAAGAATTAGGGAAAGCGCTTATAGAAAAACTGGTTCTTCGGTAAATTAAACATGTAAGTAAAATACCTCAGGGTATTATTCCCTTTGGCGGCGTCAATAACTTCAAAAAAAAAAGCATAAAAAAAGCTATCCAAAACCGGATAGCTTTTCTTTTTATTACAAAAAATATTCTTAGAACATTTCTCTACCTGCAAAGTGAAAAGCACCTTCGATAGCAGCGTTCTCGTCGCTATCACTACCGTGAACTGCATTTTCTCCTACAGAAGCAGCATATTTTTTTCTAATAGTTCCTTCAGCAGCATCTTCAGGATTTGTAGCACCAATTAAAGTTCTAAAATCTTCAACTGCGTTTTCTTTTTCTAAGATCGCAGCAACGATTGGTCCTCTTGTCATAAATTCTACTAATTCACCAAAGAACGGACGCTCTTTATGAACCGCGTAAAAAGTTTCTGCATCACCTGTTGTCATTTGCGTTAACTTCATGGCTACGATTCTAAAACCTGAAGCATTGATCTGATCTAAAATTGCACCAATATGCCCTTTTTCTACAGCATCAGGCTTAAGCATGGTGAAAGTTCTGTTTCCTGCCATTTCGTGTTTTTTAAATTTTGAGCAAAAATAACCAATTCTCTTCCAAATACAAGGTTATTAAAACTTTATATCGATTTTCTAAAATTTGACGCTTGTTTCTTGCAAAAGCGCATTTTCTACGCCTCTCATTTGCATATTAACTTCCTGATTTTCAAAACCAAAGTTCAAAACACCAAAACTTAACTGAAAGATCACCTCTCCTTCACGATACATATTAGGCTCTCCACTAAACCCATCGTAAACATGCGTCATCCCACTAGAAGTGAAGTCGTACAATGGCGCATCCAGACCTTCGATATCCGTTTTCGAAAATTCTGAAATATGACGATCGCCACTAATAATGATCGGGTTTTTAATTTCAGAACTCACAATTATATCTAATAAATGCTCACGCTCTTCTGGAAAATTCGCCCATCTTTCAAAACGGTGTTGGCGACTTAACACCTGGATGCTGCTCATTATAACATGATAATCTGCCGTGCTAGTGTTTAATTCATTCTCTAACCACTTCCATTGTGCTTCGCCTAAAATTGTACCTTCTCGCCCTTCATTAATAGGATCTCTAAAATAACGAGTGTCCAGCAAAATCACTTTTATGGTTTTCCCTTCAGCATTTAAATCCTGTGAATAATAAACGCCTTCTCGATCTCTACGCGAATCATCTTCAGGTACATTCATAAAATCGAGAAATAATTGCTGACTTTCAGCTTTCTTGCCCCACTCTTTCCCGGCATTATTACTTCCGAAGTCGTGATCGTCCCAAGTTCCCAACATGACTGTAGAATTTACCAACTGCTGATATTCTTCAACATTATTCTGAAAATTATACATCTCTTTCATCTTCTCCATATCTGGCGTATCGGCATAAATATTATCGCCACCCCAAATAAAAGCATCAGGATAATGAGCCAAAATGGGGTCCCAAAGTGGTTGCGGATTGTCCTGATCGTTACAACTACCAAAAACAATAGTATAATCGTACTCTTTTAAATCGATTTCCTGCTCGTCGGTATTAACGACGTTAGAGGTAGAATTACAACCTAAAAGAAATAATAAAACTGAAAATCGTAAAATTCTAAGCATTTTTGTTGTTTTGTGTCCAATAAAAATAAACATTGACTGCCAACTTCTAAAGACCGAAGCTAAGTTTAACGAAATGGTAAATTACCCGTATTTAAACAAATGCTGATCTAGAAAAAAATTATAGCAGAAATAGATTAAAGAAGGATGAAATCGTGATTGCCGAACAAAGCTTAATAAGACATTAAATTGTATCTTTACCAATCTTATGATAGAGCAATATATTTTAGAAATTACTGCGGAATTAGCCAATGCTAACAACATAGTGATCGTGCCACACAAAGGTCCAGATGGCGATGCCATGGGAAGCACCTTGGCCTTAATGCATTTCCTGAAAGATAAAGGACATAATGCTACCGTAATTGCACCTAACGAATATCCAGACTTTCTTAAATGGCTACCTGGCAACGACGAAGTAATTATTTACGAAGAGGATAAAAAAACAGCAGACGAAATTATCGAAAAAGCTGAGATCATTTTTACGCTAGATTTTAATGATCTTTCTCGTTGTGGTGATATGCAAAATTCTTTGCAAGCAAGCGAAGCAACTTTTATAATGATCGATCATCACCAGGAACCTGCAGATTATGCAGATTACACCTATAGTGATACCAGCATGAGTTCTACTTGCGAGATGGTGTACCATTTTATAGAAAGACTTCGCGCTAAAAAGAAAATTACTCCGCAAATCGCGAGTTGTCTATACACAGGAATAATGACCGATACCGGATCTTTTAGATTTTCCAGCACTACACCAAATACGCATCGCGTGGTAGCCGATCTTATCGAAAAAGGTGCTGAAAATAGCAAAATTCATCAGGATGTTTTTGACACTAATTCTGAAAGTAGATTGCAATTACTGGGCGTAGCGCTTCAAAATTTAAAAATTAATCGACAATTTAGAACGGCTTATATCACCATTTCTCAGGAAGAATTAGATACTCACAATTTCAAAAAAGGAGATACTGAAGGTTTTGTGAATTACGGACTTTCTCTTGATGGAATTATTTTTGCAGCTATTTTTATCGAAAATAAACAAGAAGGAATCATTAAAATTTCATTCCGTTCTAAAGGTGACTTTTCAGTAAATTCATTTGCTCGCGCACATTTTAATGGTGGTGGCCATAATAATGCGGCCGGCGGAAGAAGTGAAGTCTCTATGAATGATACTATTGTAGAATTTAATCGATTACTTCCTGAATATAAAGAACAACTTCAGGCATGAAAAAACTAATTTTTAGTTTCTTAATAATTTCAATAGCAATTTCCTGTAAATCTCCAGAAGCACGTTATCCTGTGAGCCAGAATTCCGGCAGTTACATAAACGAATCTGTAGCACGAAATAAAAAGCTACTGGCGCAGGAAGAATCTTTGATAAAAGGAATTATTGCAGAAGACAGCTCCACAAATTACATCGCAAGCAATAACGGATTTTGGTATTTCTACAATAAAAAAGTAGCCGATTCTGTTTCTACCCAAAAACCAGAATTTGGCGATATTGTAAGTTTCGACTATCATATTAAAACTCTGGATGACCAAACGATTTATGCTGAAGGGGAAAAGCCAACAAAGGAATACGCTATAGACCAGGAAAATTTATTTAGTGGTTTAAGGAATGGCTTAAAACTTATGAAAGCCGGTGAAACTGTTACATTCTTATTTCCTTCGTATAAAGCTTTTGGGTATTATGGTGATAAAGATCGCATTGGAACCAATATTCCCATTAAAACAACTGTAACATTACATAGTATCCAAGAGATAGATTCTATAAACTAAAAAACTTATTTATTTTTACCCAAAATTAAAATCAATATAATGAAGAAATTTAGCCTTTTACTTTTAAGCGCTATTGTTTTGGCTTTTACAGCCTGTAAAGATGATTACCCAGATCTAGAAGACGGGATGTATGCGAGATTCGATACTTCTATGGGGCCTTTTATAGCTGAGCTTTATTACGACCAAACCCCGATTACTGTTGCTAGTTTTGTTTCTCTTGCTGAAGGAACCAGCACCATGGTAGACAGTACTTATAAAAACAAGAATTTTTACGACGGAATTATTTTTCACAGAATCATTGATGGTTTTGTGATACAGGGTGGTGATCCAACAGGAACCGGTCGTGGTGGCCCGGGATATCGTTTCCCAGATGAAACCATCGATAGTTTAAGTCATGATTCTAAAGGAATTCTTTCTATGGCTAATGCTGGGCCGGGAACTAATGGTAGTCAATTTTTTGTAACCCTAGCTCCTACTACCAATCTAGACGGAAGACATACCGTTTTTGGTAAAGTAGTAAAAGGACAGGATGTTGTTGATGCCATAGGAAAAGTAGAGACAGATCCTCGTGATCGTCCTGTAAAAGATGTTGTGATCAATGAGGTTGAAATTATTAGAAAAGGAAAAGCAGCCAGAAAATTTGATGCGCCACAGGTTTTTGCAGATGAACTTCAGAAAATTAAAGATGCTGAAGAAGAAGCGGCCAGAAAACTTGAAGAAACAAAAGCCGAAAACAAAGCTATGTTCGATAAATATCGTGACGAAGCAGAAACTTTAGATAGCGGACTAGGAATTCATATTCTTGAAGAAGGAGATGGACCTAAACCTAAAATTGGACAAAAAGTTGGTGTAGATTACGAAGGTTACTTCTTAGATGGTGGCATCTTTGATACCAGCAAAGAGGATGTTGCCAAGAAATTCGACATCTTCAATGAAATGCGAAGTATGCAAGGTGGTTATGCTCCATTAAATATTCCCTACGGTCCAGATGCACCTATGATCGCCGGGTTTAATGAAGGTATTGAACAAATGAAAGTTGGTGATAAAGCTATTTTATATATCCCAAGTCATCTTGCTTATGGTGAAAGAGGTCGTGGACCAATCGAACCAAATACCGATTTAGTTTTTATTGTTGATCTGGTGGATATTAAATAAAAGCTTTTATTTAATAATATAAAGCCTGCCACTTGGCAGGCTTTTTGCTTTTTAGGTAAAATGTTTCATCAACTATCATCTAAATGAGAAAATTTTTCTTTGCCCTGCTTGCGCTTACTTTTATATCCTGCAATCTATTAAATACAAATAACCTAAATAATGATTTTAGGTGGAAGAATAGAAAGTTTGAAACTCCGAAAAACACTTCATTAAATTTCAAACCAGAATTGATTAAGACTTATAATGAAGATTCTTATTTCCTGAAAAAATTCTTCGAAAAAGACTCTCAAAAAATTGTAAGCTTCCCTTAAAAGCGAACTGTTTAAAAGTATAATATTTTGCTTAATTTAAACAGTAATTATGAAGAAGAGTAAATATTCACCACAACAAATCGCCAAGATTTTAAAGGAATTTGATAACGGCAAAACGGCTGCTGAGATCAGCCGGGAGTACAAAATCAGCACAGCTGCTTTTTACAAGTGGCGGGAACGTTATGGCGGTATGAACGGTAAAGAACTTAAGCGTTTAAAAGACCTTGAGGAAGAAAATCGGAGGCTCAAGCAGATGTATGCCAATTTATCGCTGGATCATCAAATGGCCAAAGAGATTATTGAAAAAAAGCTTTAAAGCCCTGCCGTAAACGAGCTATCACAAAAGAACTTATTCATTACGGTATTAGTAGGGCATGCCGTGTTTTGAATATGAGTAAGAGTGTTTATTACTACAGTCCTTTGCCGAAGAACGACACTGCGATTGAAACAGCTTTAAAACAAAAGGCTGAAGAACATTCGGAAGAGGGCTTTTGGATGGCTTATGAACGATTACGCCATGAAGGTAAGCCTTGGAACCATAAACGGGTGTACCGGGTCTATAAAAAACTTGGTTTAAGTTTAAGAAGAAAGGTAAAAAAGCGATTACCGGCCAGAGTCAAAGAACCTTTGGAAGTTCCATTAGCTCCCAATCGTAGTTGGAGTATTGATTTTGTTACTGATGTTTTAGAGAATAAAAGACGCTTCCGCGGCCTAACAGTTATTGATGATTATAACCGGGAAGTATTACATATAGAAATTGATTTTTCATTGCCCAGCAAGCGTGTCATTTGGGTATTAAACCATTTAATTAATCGCAGGGAAAAACCTCAAAAAATAAGGATGGATAATGGTCCTGAATTTGTAGCTAAGATCGCCTCGGAGTGGAGTCAGATGCAAGGCATCATTTTTCAATATATCCAACCCGGAAAGCCGACACAAAATGCATTTATTGAACGCTTTAATGGAAGTTACCGAAGAGGAGTACTCAATAAGTATATCTTTGAAGATCTAAACCAAGTCAGGGAACAAACCCAAACTTGGATGGAAGATTATAATAACGTACGGCCACATGATGCCTTAGGAAAAATGGCACCTGTAGCCTATGCAGAATTTCATAGTTCTGGCGGTACCGCCAGAACTATGAAAAACAGTAATTTTAGACAATCAGGCAGTTCTAATTAGGGGAAGCTTACAAAATTGTAAATAATTTCAATAAAATTCTAGTTAAAGATCTTGAAGAAAGAAATTTCAATTTCTCAGCAAAAACTCCAAATTATAAAATTTCAGTAGACACTTTGATTTTTAAAGAAATAGTTAAAAACGAAAATGTCTATACCTATGAAGAAAGAGATTTCTTAGGAATTTATGAGAAATATGCGGTAAATTTCAAAGTAATTGGTAAGGTAGAAACAGTAGATACTTCTGCAGTTATTGAATCTGACATAAATTTTGAAGCTACACCAAGAGAAGGTATGATTATCAAAAAGTATGTCGCTTATGATAATAAAAACACAAATTTAAATAAGGTATGGAAAAACCTTCTGAACAAATTCAGCTATCGCTGCTACGAACTTATTCAGAAGGAAATTTTATAATTCCTATTTCTTCGGAATATTTTTAAGCACCTCTAGTGTAAAATCCCAGAACTTCTGAGTTGAAGAAATGCTTGCTCTTTCATCTGGTGAGTGTGCTCCTCTAATTGTTGGACCAAAAGAGATCATATCCATATCTGGATAATGATTCCCTATAATTCCACATTCTAATCCTGCATGGCAGGCAGCAATATTAGCTTTTTCGCCATGTTGTTTTTGATAAATTTCATCTAAAACTTTAAGAATTGCAGAATCTGGATTTGGTGCCCAACCAGGATATTCTCCAGATTGTTTTACTTTAAACTTAGCTAACTCGAAACTTGCCTGCAAGCTATGCGCAAGATCACTTTTTGTAGACTCTACAGATGATCTTGTAAGACATTTTATTTTTGCCTTTCCGTTAGCGACCACTACGTTAGCGATGTTATTTGAAGCTTCAACCAAACCTTCGATCTCGGGACTCATTCTATAAACACCATTATGTGCAGATGCGATCGCTTTTATAATTTCCATTTGATCTTCAACCTTCATTAGTTTTCCGCTTATTTCAGCTTCAGAAATACTAATATCCATGTTAGGCTCCAGGCTCGCATATTCTTTTTTGATCTCGTCGATCCACATCAACATCTGCTGAACAAAAAAGTTGGTATCCTCTTTATCTACTGTTACAAAAGCTTCACTTTCACGAGGGATCGCATTTCGAAGTCCGCCTCCATGCAATTCAGATACTCGTAATCCAAAATCGCGATAAGCAGTATATAATAATCTGGCCATTAATTTATTAGCATTAGCTAAACCTTTAATAATGTCCATTCCAGAATGTCCACCTTGAAGGCCTTTTACTACGATTTTATAACCAACACTATTATCAGGAACATTTTCTTCTTCATATTCACGCAAAGCTGTAATATCGATACCGCCAGCACAGCCAATACCTATTTCATCATCTTCTTCGGTATCTAGATTTAATAAAATATCTCCTTTTAATATTTCTGAAGAAAGCCCCTTTGCCCCTGTCATTCCTGTTTCTTCGTCTATTGTAAAAAGAGCTTCGATCGCCGGGTGCGCAATATCATCACTTTGCAAAATAGTCATTATCGTTGCAACACCAAGACCATTATCGGCTCCAAGTGTTGTTCCATCTGCTTTTACCCAATCGCCATCTACATACATTTTTATTCCCTGGGTGTCAAAATCGAATTTTGTATCGTTGTTTTTTTGATGTACCATATCTAAATGGGATTGTAGAACAACGGTTTTTCGATCTTCCAAACCTGCAGTTGCCGCTTTACGGATTACAACATTACCGGTTTCATCAACCTGGGTTTCCAGTTCTAACTGTTCCCCAAAGTTTTTGATAAATTCGATTACTCTGTCTTCTTTTTTTGACGCTCTGGGCACTTCGTTTAGATCTGCGAAGTTATTCCAAAGCACTTTGGGTTGTAAATCCCTTATCTCATCATTCATTTTTATATTTTTTGATGTATTTTCAAAAATAACGCTATTTAATTGAGAATTAAAGACAAGAATTATAATAATATCTTAATTTAAAGACTAAAATCAAAAACGGGATCCTTACGAATCCCATTTTTGATAATTTCAGTGTAAACTATTTTACTTTTTCAAAAGCAAAACAGTTTTTAAATTTAGTCTTAAAATCATCGATTTTCGAGTAGAATTATTCAATAGTGATATTGAAAGTTATCGTTGCCTGAGCAAACTCACCAGTTTCGTATTCGTAGACTAAAGCCTGACTAATCGTGTAAGTATCTCCTGAAACAGAATGCCCCGGATATTGACCAATTTCAAAATTAAAGTTGCTCTCAGTAAATTCTGAATACACTACCGCATTATCTCCCCAACCGATTACGTCACCTGCAGCGTCAAACCAATGTCCGTAACCATTCGCTGTAGTTTCAGCAATTAGGTCTCCGTTGCTATTTACAGCATAAAACTGAATTGAATTTCCTATTTCCTGCGCGATTTGATTAGGCTGCATTAAGAAAGCTTCCGCAAGTGCTTCAGTATTTAAGGTGACGTTTGTTCCGGTATAATTTTCGGTATCCGCAGGGAACGAAATATCATAACTTAGATCAACATTTTGTGGTTCACCATCTTCAGGAAGATCTACAATTCCCAAAATATTTGTTTCAGCAAAAGAAACCTGATAGGGCCATTGATCGTCATTACTATTATCATCGTCCCATGCATGCGGTGAATATTCGCTTGGAGCACCGGTCACCACAAACCATAGATTTGTTGTATTTTCTGGCACTACTAAAGAGGCAGATCCATCACTTTCATCATTCATCTCGCCATAAACACGAGTTCCGTTTTCTTGCAAAGCAACAAAACCATAACGCCAACCTGCGATCGATGCATCTACAGTATTGAAACCAGCCGCATTGGGGATCCCGGTAAAATCTACACTAACCTCGCTATTCGCTTCAGGAACATTTAAAGGAATTACATTATATCCCGTAGTTTGCGGAGCATAATCTGGACTCACAATATGGCTACCATCTGGCTGACTGGTATAATTATAATTTTGAGCGCCGATAAAGTCTTCGCCATAACTTCTAAGATCGTCCAAATCCCAGGTTACAAATTTTGTTGCTGCATCGTAAATTTCAGCATTTAGATCATCTACGCTTATGCCTGTAATTCGCATATATGCCTGAATTGGATCTTCTGGCTCCTGAGCTTCTCGCCATAAACGACCAATAAAATCCCTACCGTGTAAAGAAGTCCAGTAATAATGAATAAAATAACTGGCGTAGCGATAATCTTCGTGATGAATATGCTTATTATAATTTTCAATATACACGCCAAAATCACCCACGGTAAATGCAAGTTCTGGATACGACTGAAATCCTTGCCACTGTGCAGTTTGCTCCCAGAAAGCATTTCCGCCATTTCCGCCAAAACCATATCGAAAGCCATGACCATTTGCTATATCTGAAAATACCTGGTATTGAAAACTATGACCTATTTCATGCGCAATGGTATGGCCAACGGGTTGCGCAGTATTAGGACTTATCCATAAAGCACCAATCGTATCATCGTAGCCAGAGCCTGTAGCCAGCCACTCTTCTTGATAAAATAGAAAGATCATCATTTTATACTCATCAAGATTAGAGTTTCCTACGCCAGTTTCTGCGAAACCTAATTCCCCAATATTTAGCGCATAAAAATCTTCAGCTCGCTCTAAGAGGTCGTCGATATCTACACGATACTGTGCAGGCGTATCTGTAGATCCCGGAGCATTATCACCATAGCCTACTCCCCAAAAAACAATAAAATGTTCAGATTCACGGCTTCGGTTATAAGTCCATGTACTTTCTGGATCTTCAAAATCCATTTCGCTAAACTCATTAGGAATGTAAATTGAAAGTTCTCCTTCTTCTGGAGCTGGCTCTTCTTCAGGTTCTTCAACAGGAGTTTCTTCCTCTTCTCCTCCAACAGGTTCTTCAAAAGATTCATCTGAAGAACAATTCACAAAAAACAGATTCAAAAGCAATAGAATAATTAGCTTTTTAAGTAATCTCATAAAAATTTATATTAAGTAGGTTAGAATAAACATCAATATTATAAAGTCTGTTCATTTTAAATTCCTATTATTTTCCCCCATCCTTCGATTAAATTAGCATTTAGAAGAAAACAATTTCTTTATACTACGCTTAAAAATCCTATTTTTGAGATTGTGAAAAAGAAGTCCCAAATAGTATTGGCCATTTTATTACCTATTCAGATTATCCTAATAAAGTTTTTAGCAGGAAATGAATGGTTTATTGAAATCTGGTATAGTCGCGGAATTTATCCGTACATCTCTAGAATAATGCGTTGGTCGCTTGGTATTTTAACATTTTCCTTTGGTGATGTTTTATATACGCTTCTTGTAATCTTTATTCTTCGCTGGCTTATAAAGAGATTTAAAACTCGGTTTAAAAAGCCGAAAGAATGGATTGTAGAAATGTTTGCGAGTCTCTCTATAGTTTACTTTTGTTTTCATCTATTTTGGGGTTTCAATTATTATCGGCTGCCACTCCACCAGTCTTTAGATATCGACAATGAATATTCTACGGAAGAATTAGTTTTATTAACCGAAAAACTAATTGAACAGTCCAATAAAACTCATCTTGAAATTATCGAAAATGACTCAGTAAAAGTTGAAATTCCATATTCTAAGGCTGAAATTTTTGATTTTACCGTTAAGGGATACGATCATATTAAAAATGACTTTCCTGAACTTACTTACACAGGGCGTAGTTTAAAGCGATCTATTTTTAGTTGGCCACTTACGTATATGGGATTTAATGGATATTTAAATCCACTTACAGCAGAAGCCCAGGTTAATACTACAATCTTACCTTTTAAAATCCCAACAACGGCAAGCCATGAAGTTGGACATCAATTAGGCTTCGCTAAAGAAAATGAAGCTAATTTTATTGCCTGCCTGGTCACTATAAATCACCCCGATCCATATTTTAGGTATTGTGGCTTTACCTTTGCGCTTCAGTATTGCCTGGCTGAACTCTTTAGAAGAGATAGAGAAATAGGAGAAAAACTGGTAAAAAAATTACACCCTGGGATTTTAAAAAATTATAAAGAAGTAGATGATTTCTGGCTTCAGCATCAAAACCCTTTCGAGCCTTTATTCCAGACCTTTTACAATCACTTTCTTATCGTAAACAATCAACAGGAAGGCTTACGCAGTTATAGTTATGTAGTTGCTCTACTTGTTAATTATTATGACGACCTGGAAAATGCTTTCTAAATTCATTAAGGGTTTATTAATTTTTTCTTAATTTTCTGCTTTTTAAAATTTCAACCACATTTTAATCAAACCCCTAACATTTATGAAATATAAATTTCTACTATGTTTTCTATTTTTGGGAATTACCAGTTTATCTGCCCAGGAATATTTTCCCACCAACTCGGGAGTAAAAACAACCAACACCAATTACACAGTTTTTAAAAATGCAACTATCCATGTAGACCCCACATCTACCATAGAAAATGGAATGTTTGCCATTAAAAATGGAAAAATCACCGCTGTTGGAAAATCAATTTCTACACCAAAAAACAGCGTTATTATCGATTTAGAAGGAAAAGATGTTTACCCATCTTTCATTGATCTTTATAGCGAATTTGGAATTAAAAAACCAGAGCGTGAAGCTGGTTTTGGAAGATCGGGACAATATGAAGCTACCAGAGAAGGTTTTTACTGGAACGACCATATTAGACCAGAGCAAAATGCTGTAGAAAGTTTTAGCTACGATGCCAGAGAAGCCGGTAAATATCACAATGGAGGTTTTGGCGTTGTAAATACACATATTGCAGATGGTATTATGCGTGGAAGCGGTGTTTTAATTGCGTTAAATCCAAACGGAACAGAAGGAGACCGAATCTTAAAAGATCGTTCTGCACAATATTTATCATTCGATAAAAGTGTAAAATCACCGCAATCTTACCCATCTTCAACAATGGGGGTTATGGCTTTGATAAGACAAGCTTACCTCGATGCAAAATGGTATGCTAATGGCCATGCAGATAATAAAGATCTTGCCTTAGAAGCTTTAAACAGAAATAAAAATCTAACCCAGATTTTCGCTACAGACAATTTGCTAAACGAGCTTAGAGTAGATAAAGTAGGTGACGAATTTGGTGTGCAATATGTAATTTTGGGTAGCGGTTTCGAATATGAAAAACTAGACCAAATTAAAGAAACCGAGGCTACATATCTTGTTCCTTTAACTTTCCCTGCAGCTTACGATGTAGAAGACGGTTTTATGGCTGAATATGTAAGTCTTGCCGATATGAAAAGATGGAACCAGGCTCCTGCAAATTTAAAAATGCTTGCTGATGCAGATGTTCCGTTTACAATTACTACCAAAGGTCTTGACCCAGCAAAAGAATTTAAAGAAAATCTTTTAAAAGCTATCGAATATGGGCTTTCTAAAGAAGATGCTCTTGCTGCATTAACTACTACTCCTGCAAAAGTAATTGGCCAGGCCGGTAAAATTGGAGAAATTAAAGAAGGTGCCTGGGCAAACTTTATCATCACCTCTGGAGATTTCTTTGAAAAAGACTCAAAGATCTTTGAAAACTGGGTTCAGGGTGAAAAAGCGGTAATTAACACCATGAATACCACAGATATTACTGGTAAGTATGATCTGGAATTAAACGGAAAAGAATATACTTTAAATATCACTGGTTCTCCTGAAAGACCAAAGGCTAAAATCGAAGCCGAAGATGTAAAAGTAGGATCTAAATTAAGTTTTGAAGATAGCTGGATGAATTTGTTGGTCTCTTCTCCAGATACTACTAAAACAGAATTTATCAGGTTAACTGCTAAAGTGGCTTCAGCTTCAGATAAAATTAGCGGTAAAGCAATATTACCTAATGGAGATACCACTTCGTTTACTGCAACAAAACATTCTTCAGAAGAAAAATCTGAAGATAGCGAGGATAAGAAAGAAGATGAAACTTCTAATCCTGAAGTTGTACCGGTTACCTTCCCTAACGCCGCTTATGGTTTCGAGGAAATTCCGGAAGCAGAAAATATACTTTTCAAAAATGCAACCGTTTGGACTAACGAGGAACAGGGCATTATGGAAAATGCAGATGTTCTGGTAAAAAAAGGGAAAATCGCTAAAATCGGTAAAGATCTTAAAGCTGGAGGAGCAACGGTGATCGACGCTACAGGTAAACATTTAACTTCAGGTATCGTAGATGAACATTCTCATATTGCACTTTCGTCAGTTAACGAAGGTGGTCATAATTCTTCTGCTGAAGTTACTATGGAAGATGTTATCGATCCTACAGATGTCGCACTTTACCGTGATCTTGCTGGTGGGGTTACTACTGCACAATTGTTGCACGGTTCAGCAAACCCAATTGGAGGTAAATCTGCAATCGTTCGTCTAAAATGGGGATCTTCTGCAGAGGATATGATTTTCCCAGAGTCTCCAAAATTCATAAAATTTGCTTTAGGAGAAAACGTAAAACAATCTAACTGGGGAAGCGGTAATAGATTCCCGGTTACAAGAATGGGTGTAGAGCAGGTATTTATGGATTACTTTGGTCGCGCTAAAGAATACATGAAGAATAAAGAAGCCAATCCAGATTCTTACCGTAAAGATATCGAGATGGAAACGCTTGCAGAAATTCTTCGTGACGAAAGAAATATTACTTCCCATTCTTATGTGCAAAGTGAGATCAATATGCTAATGCATGTTGCAGATAGTATGGATTTTAGAATAAATACATTTACTCACATTCTTGAAGGTTACAAACTTGCCGATAAAATGGCCGAAAGAAATATTGGTGGTGCAACATTCTCAGACTGGTGGGCGTATAAATATGAAGTTGAAGATGCCATTCCGTATAACGCTGCGATTATGCATAGCCAGGGCGTTGTCACTGCAATTAATAGTGATGATGCAGAAATGAGCCGTCGTCTTAACCAGGAAGCCGGAAAAACCATGAAATATGGAGGATTAACCGAAGAAGAAGCCTGGAAACTAGTCACATTAAATCCTGCAAAATTACTTCATATCGATGATAAAGTGGGAAGTATTAAAGAAGGTAAAGATGCCGACTTGGTTCTTTGGAGTGACCACCCACTATCGGTTTATGCAAAAGCGGAAAAAACATTAATCGAAGGTGTTGTTTATTTTGATATTGATCGTGACAAAGAATTGAGAGAATCGATCAAAAAACAAAAAAGTGAGTTGATCACACAAATGCTTCAGGCGAAGAATAAAGGCGTTAAAACGCAACCAGTTGTGAAAAAAGACAAAGTTGAGGCGCATTGTAACACTATGGGAGTAATCCGATAAAAAATTCAGAAAATGAAAATATTTAATATCACATTTATACTTGCATTTATTTCTGTTTTAGGATTAAATGCGCAACAAATGCCTGCCGCAAAGCAATCTGAAGCTGTTAGCATCGTTGGTGCTACCGCTCATATTGGTAATGGCGAGGTGATCGAAAACAGTCTTATCATTTTTGAAGATGGTAAGATCACATCTGTAGGTGATGCTTCGTCTGCAGCTTCACAGGCAAAAGGAGAAATTATTAATGCTGAAGGAAAACATGTTTATCCGGGTTTTATCGCTCCAAATGCTACCTTAGGTTTAGTAGAGATCGACGCAGTTAGAGCTACAGACGATGAAGACGAAATTGGTGAAATGCTACCACATATTCGTAGTTTGGTAGCGTACAATGCAGAAAGCCAGGTAACCGAGACGATGCGTCCAAACGGAGTGCTTTTAGGACAAATCGCACCTAGAGGAGGTTTTATCTCTGGAACTTCTTCTATTGTACAGTTTGATGCCTGGAACTGGGAAGATGCTGCTGTAAAAAAGGATGACGGACTTCATATTAACTGGCCAAACAGCGTTCGTCGCGGTCGCTGGTGGATGGGCGAAGATCCCGGAGTAAAACCTAGCAAAGAATACCAGGAAAACATCATTAAATTAAAAAGCTTTTTTGCTGAAGCTAAAGCATATTTAGCCGGTGATCAGAAAGAAAATAATCTTCCTTATTTAGCGATGGAAGCAGTTTTTTCTGGAGATAAAAAAGTTTATGTTCATGTTAATGGAGAAAAAGAGATCCTTGATGTAATTCAGTTTAAAAAAGATGAAGAATTAGCAAATCTTGTGATCGTTGGGGCTTACGATGGTTTAAAAGTGATCGATGAACTTAAAGCGAATGATATTCCTGTATTAACAGGAAGACCGCACAGTTTACCAAATCGCGATGACGATGATTATGATCTTCCTTATAAATTAGCGTCTCAATTGGCTAAAGAAGGGATTCTTGTAGGAATCGAAGGCAGCGGAAGCATGGAACGTATGAACTCCAGAAACCTTCCTTTTTATGCGGGTACCGCAGCTGCTTATGGTCTTGATAAAGAAGAAGCCTTAAAACTTATCACCAGCAATACTGCTAAGATCCTGGGAATCGATGATTTTGCCGGTACTTTAGAAGAAGGTAAAGACGCTACACTTTTTATCAGCGAAGGTGATGCTTTAGATATGAGAACCAATATTCTTACCGATGCTTTCATCCAGGGTAGAAAAATTAGCCTGGATACCAGACAAACCAAGCTTTGGAAAAGATATATGGAAAAATACGAAAGACAGGAAGCAGGAGAATAATCCTTAAAAACTTCCTTTAAATTCAACTAAAAGCTGCTCGAAATCGGGCAGCTTTTTTTATTATTTTTGCCTTTATGAATACAGAAATTTCGAGCACCCAGAATAAACGCATCAAAAACCTTTTACAGCTTCAGGAGAAATCCAGAAATCGTAGAAAAGAAGGCAAATTTGTGGTTGAGGGATTGCGAGAAACAGGCCTGGCATTAAAGGGAGGTTTCGATCTTTTGGAAGTATATTTTTGTCCCGAATTCTTTTCTGAGAATAAATTCAAATCCATTCCAAATTTCGAAAATTCTAATGCCGAGATTATCGAAATCTCTTCAGAAGTTTATAAAAAATTAGCATATCGCTCAAGTACTGAAGGTTTACTCGCGGTATTCGCTTCAAAAGAAAATAGTCTAAAAACGCTTAATTTCAGCAACAATCATCCGCTTATTTTAGTTGCTGAAGCTCCTGAAAAACCGGGAAACATTGGCGCGATCTTAAGGACGGCAGATGCAGCAAATGTAGATGCGGTTTTCATCGCTAATCCCAAAACAGATCTTTACAATCCTAATATCATACGATCTAGTGTGGGTTGCGTTTTTACCAATACCATCGCTACGGGAACTACAGCTGAAATTATTGATTTTCTTCAGCAAAAAAATATTTCCATTTACGCTGCGGCATTACAGGCTTCAGAAATTTATACAGAAATGGATTTCACCAAGGCTTCAGCCATCGTTGTGGGCACCGAAGCTACCGGACTAAACCAGGAATGGCGCGATGCGGCAAAGCAAAATATCATTATCCCAATGAGTGGCGCCATCGATAGCATGAATGTTTCTGTAGCGGCGGGAATTCTTATTTTCGAAGCCAAAAGACAACGATCATTTTTGTAGATTCGGCATTTATTTTGCTATCAAATTTTTAAAAATCTCGATTTGAATCCTGAAACTTTATTTTACATTATCGTCGCAATTATTTTGGCTGATTTTATTTTCGATAAAATCCTGGACACTTTAAATGCAAGGCATTTTGACGATCCCATCCCGGCAGAATTATCTGATGTTTACGACAAGGAAGAATATGAGAAATCACAACGGTATAAAAAAGAGCGTTATAAATTTGGAATCTTAACTTCTGGATTTTCACTTCTCCTCACGCTTGGTTTTCTATTTTTTGATGGTTTTGAATGGATAGATAATATCGCCCGAGGATTTTCTGATAATGAAATTGTAATTGCACTTATTTTCTTCGGAATTATAATGATTGGAAGTGATATTTTAACCACGCCTTTCTCCTACTACTCTACTTTTGTAATCGAGGAAAAATATGGTTTTAATAAAACCTCAAAATCGACATTTTTAGTCGATAAAATTAAAGGATGGCTTTTAATGGCTATTCTTGGTGGAGGCATCTTAGCGCTTATCGTTTGGTTCTATCAATTTGCAGGTTCAGATTTTTGGTGGTACGCCTGGATCTTAATTGCTGCTTTTTCAGTTTTTCTGAATATGTTTTACGCCAAACTTATTGTGCCATTATTCAATAAACAAAGTCAGCTTGAAGATGGCTCGTTAAGAACCAAAATCGAGAACTATGCTAAAAGTGTTGGCTTTCAGCTAGACAATATTTTTATTATCGATGGCTCTAAACGAAGTACCAAGGCAAACGCTTATTTTTCTGGCTTTGGCAGTGAAAAACGTATTACGCTTTTTGATACTTTAGTAAATGATCTAGAGGAAGAAGAAATTGTTGCGGTACTTGCGCACGAGGTTGGACATTACAAGAGAAAACACATCATTTTTAATCTATTTGCTTCAGTATTAACTACAGGATTTACACTTTGGCTACTAAGTTTATTTGTTGGAAATCCGGTTTTATCACAGGCCTTGGGTGTAGAAACACCAAGTTTTCATATTGGTTTAATTGCCTTCGGAATTTTATACAGTCCGATTTCAGAAATAACCGGACTAATAATGAATCTTATTTCCAGGAAATTTGAATATCAGGCCGATAATTACGCTAAAGAAACCTACAACGCAAAAAACCTGATTAGCAGCTTAAAGAAACTCAGTAAAAATAGTTTAAGCAATTTAACTCCGCATAAAACCTATATTTTCTGGCATTATTCGCATCCAAGTCTATTACAGCGTTACCGGAATTTGATGAGTTAGTCTGATTAGATACTAGGTATTAGATTTGAGATTCTAGATTATAGATTTTAGATGCAAATATCAATATTGGATGTTTTTAGCACGATATTTTTTTATTGATTATTGATAACTGATTGTTGTTTATTGCTATATGAACGTTGTTTATTGAAATTTGTTTATGTATTTTTAAAATATGACAGAGGCAGCTATAGAAAAAGAAAATAAAGAGATCGCACAGCAGTACAAAGAACTGCTAAGGATTAGCTATCAAACTTTGACCGATGAGGATAAAAAACTTATTCGATCGGCGTTTGATACGGCTGTTGACGCGCATAAAGATCAGCGTCGAAAATCTGGAGAAGCGTATATATTTCATCCAATCGCGGTAGCTAAAATTGTAGCTTCAGAAATTGGATTGGATGCCACTTCTATTGCCGCTGCCCTACTCCATGACGTTGTTGAAGACACCTCTTACACGCTAGATGATCTTGAAAGAATGTTTGGGGAAACCGTTGCCAAAATTGTAGATGGTTTAACCAAAATTTCAAGCCTTAAAAAGGATAAAGATGTTTCCCTGCAAGCTGAAAACTTCAGGAAAATGTTACTGACGCTTAATGATGATATTCGAGTGATTATCATCAAAATTGCAGATCGTTTGCACAATATGCAAACCATGGATGCAATGCGCAGGGATAAACAATTGAAGATCTCTTCAGAAACACTTTATATTTATGCGCCTTTAGCACATAGAATTGGGCTCTATAATGTAAAAACAGAGCTTGAAGATCTTGGATTGAAATATACCGAGCCAGAAGTTTATCAGGATATTTTAACCAAGATCAAGGAAAGTAAGGAAGAGCAAGATGCTTATATTACTGAATTCTCCAGAGTAATCCAGGATTCTTTGGATAAGGAAAATCTTGATTACGAAATAAAAGGACGTCCAAAATCTATATTTTCGATTCGTCGTAAAATGAATGCTCAAAATATCAGTTTTGATGAAGTTTACGACAAATTTGCGATCAGGATCATTTATAAAAGTGACCAGGAAAATGAGAAATTTTTGGCCTGGAAAATATATTCGGTCGTAACAGATCATTTTAGACCGAATCCAACTCGATTACGTGATTGGATCTCTTCTCCAAAATCTACCGGCTATGAAGCGTTGCACATTACAGTAATGGGGCCAAAAGGTCGCTGGGTAGAAGTGCAGGTTCGTAGTGAACGCATGCACGAAATTGCAGAAAAAGGATATGCAGCGCATTATAAATACAAGAATGCCGGCGAAAAAGAAGAACAGGGAATAGAAGAATGGCTAAATCGCCTTCAGGAAGTATTGGAAAACCCTACGGTAAATGCGGTAGATTTTGTAGAGCAATTTAAACTGAATTTATATTCTAAAGAAATATTTGTATTTACTCCGCAGGGAGATTTAAAATCACTACCAAAAGGATCTACTCCGCTCGATTTTGCATTCAGCATTCATACTGAAGTTGGGGCACATACCCGTGGAGCAAGAGTAAATAACAAACTGGTTCCATTAAGTCATGTTCTTAAAAGTGGCGATCAGGTAGAAATTATAACTTCAGATAGCGCGAAACCCAATATCAACTGGTTAGATTACGCAACCACGGCAAGGGCGAGAGCCAAAATAAAATCTTCGCTTAAAGAAGAGAAAAAGCAAATTGCTGAAGAAGGAAAAGCTATTTTAACCCGTAAGTTAAGAGCTCAAAAAATTCCGTTTAGCGAAAAAACGGTGAACGAGCTTGTGGTTCATTTTCATCTAAAAACAAGTCTGGATCTATTTTACCGGGTAGGAATCGGGAAAATCGACAACCAGGCCTTAAAAGAATTTGCGGCCTCCAGAAGTAACGCCCTGGTAAGTTATATAAAACGTAAGATCAGCAAAAAACCAGAGGTTAGCCAGGATCTAAATAAAGATGAAATTACCGCCAATTACGATCAATTGGTTTTTGGTAAAGAAGAAGACGAACTGGAGTACAAATTGGCTAATTGCTGTAACCCGATACCGGGCGACGATGTATTTGGATTTGTTACGGTGAATGAAGGTATAAAAGTTCATAAAACAGATTGTCCAAACGCGATTCAATTACAAAGTAATTATGCGTATCGTATTATCCAGGCCAAGTGGGTAGACAGTTCACAACAGGATTTTAAAGCAGTAATTAAGCTAAACGGAATAGATAATATTGGTCTTGTAAGTGATGTAACACGAGAGATTTCGAGTAATATGCACGTTAATATGAAGAATATTAATTTTGAAAGTGACGACGGAATCTTTAGCGGAAGAATAACTGTTGTTGTAAAAAACAACGAAATATTGACCAAAATTATAAATAGGCTTAAAAAAATTAACGGGATAGATAAGGTTAGCCGTGAATAATCGCATACCTTTGTGCGGCAGTAAAAAATTATGAGTAAAAAAGTTGTAAATAAGAACGATCAGGCAGTAGTTAAAAACGTATTTACCAAATTCTTGGAAGAAAAAGGGCATAGAAAAACCCCAGAACGTTTTGCTATTTTACAGGAGATCTATGATAATGATGAGCATTTTGATATTGAATCTTTATATATCAAAATGAAGAATAAAAAGTATCGCGTAAGTCGTGCTACTTTATATAATACGATCGAATTATTATTAGAATGTGGTCTGGTACGTAAACATCAGTTTGGGCAAAACCAGGCACAATATGAAAAGTCTTATTTCGACAGACAACACGATCATATAATTCTTACCGATACCGGGGAAGTAATCGAATTTTGCGATCCTCGAATTCAATCTATTAAACAAACAATAGAAGAAGTGTTTGATATAGAAATAAACAAACATTCTTTATATTTTTACGGTAATAAAAAAACAACCAATTAAGTATAATTTTCATGGCGGTAGATTTACTACTCGGGCTTCAATGGGGTGACGAAGGCAAAGGAAAAATTGTCGATGTTTTCACCTCTAAATATGATATTATTGCTCGTTTTCAAGGTGGCCCAAATGCGGGACATACATTAGAATTCGACGGGCAAAAACACGTATTACACACTATCCCTTCAGGAATATTTCACGAAAACACTGTAAACCTTGTTGGTAACGGCGTAGTAATAGATCCTGTAATATTTAAAAGAGAATTAGATAATCTTGCAAAACATAATGTAGATTACAAAAGCAAGTTAATGATCTCTAGAAAAGCACATTTAATTTTACCAACCCACCGTTTATTAGATGCAGCTTCTGAGGCTTCTAAAGGTAAAGCCAAAATTGGTTCTACCCTTAAAGGTATTGGACCAACTTATATGGACAAAACCGGAAGAAACGGCATTAGAATTGGTGATCTGGAATTAGACGATTTTAAGGATCGTTATCAAGCGCTTGTAGATAAGCATGTAAAAATGATCGATTTTTATGATGCAGATGTTCAATATGATCTTGATGAATTAGAGAAAGAATTTTTCGAAGCAGTTGAAACTTTGAAATCTCTAAAGTTTATCGACAGTGAAGAATATTTACAACAAGCCCAGGCAAATGGTAAAACTATTCTCGCTGAAGGTGCACAAGGATCGCTTCTAGATATCGATTTTGGAACCTATCCATTTGTAACTTCATCTAATACGACTGCTGCAGGAGCCTGTACCGGTCTTGGTGTTTCTCCAAGACAAATTGGCGAAGCTTTTGGTATCTTTAAAGCGTACACTACTCGTGTAGGTAGCGGCCCATTCCCAACTGAACTTTTTGATGAAGATGGAGAAACTATGGGACGTGTAGGTAACGAATTTGGTGCGACTACCGGAAGACCACGACGTTGTGGATGGTTAGATTTGGTAGCACTTAAATATGCTGTACAGGTTAATGGAATCACTCAATTGATCATGATGAAAGGTGATGTTTTAAGCGGTTTTGATACTTTAAAAGTCTGTACTGCTTATAATTATCGTGGTGAAGAAATTAAGCACCTTCCTTATAATATTGAAGAAAAAAATGTTTCTCCAGTTTATACTGAATTAAAAGGTTGGTCTGCAGACCTTACTGGAATGACCGAAGCTTCTCAGCTTCCAAAGGAATTTAACGATTATGTAGATTTCTTAGAGAAAGAACTTAACGTACCAATTTCTGTAGTTTCTGTAGGGCCAGATAGAACACAAACAATTACAAGAAAGTAGATCGAAATTATCGATTTTTGATATAAAAAAAGGCTGTTTTTCAACAGCCTTTTTTATATATGGAAATTATGAAATACTACGATTCGTCTACGATAAATAAACTTGCAATCGCTGTAGCAGTTTCTCCTGACATAGGCTCATCAAAAGCCTGTGTTACGGCGGCAGTTACATCTCCTGCGATCGGAGAATCCCCATAATCATAGCCTACAAGATCTATTCCTGCCTGTGAAGTTACTTCTTCACCATCATAAACGTCTTGAGTTGCTTCTGGCATACCATCACCCCTATCATTTCCGGTGATCCATCCCTTAAGACCTCTAATTCTTCTAATTTCTGAAGCATGCTTCGCTTCTACAGAATGAATTTGAAGCGCAGGCTCTAAGTATGGAGTTCCCATAAGTGCTCCCGCCTGTCCTTTATATGCTCTTACTCCAGTATCTTCAAATGCCTGTGCTAAAGCTAACATTTGCGCTCTAGACACTTCCATAGAAGTATCTCCTTCGTTAAAAGGATCAAATGCACCGCCTGCGGTAAAATCGAAGGTTGGTGAATCGATAGAGTCTTCAGCTAAAGCAGCCATTAAGAAATCTACGTGTGCAGATTCATGTTTGGAGATCTGCATAAAAGCAGTTTCTTCTCTGGATCCTCCTTCTAAAACTCCAGATTCTAAAGCTCTCAAATAAAATTCAGCCTCTAGATATTCTAAAGTTAAGGCTAACTGAAGCGGCCCAACATGGTCAAAAAACATTGACGTTGCAGCAGAAGCTTTTGTGCTTTTTGAAGCTAATCCAAAAGGTACGGCAGCAATGGCGGCCTTTTTACCAAAAGAGCTTAATGTTCCAAACATGTCTCTTCTGGATGACTTTTTACTCATTAAATTCTCAGATGAAAATTCATCTAACATCTTTATAATACTCATAATTTTTTCGTTTTAAGTTAGTAGTTTACGATTCGTGCTGTGGTGCTGGTAAGTTATTCGCTGTAAATGGTGTTGCAACCACATCTAAATCTACAACAGCAGAGTAGATATCTGCTGGATCTGCAGCTGGATCTAATCCATTTTCATCTATCACATCATCTCCTGCAAAATCTGGAGAATTTGGATTTAGTAAAGATCTAATCGCCGATGCGTGTCTAGCCTCTACAGAAACTATTTTTCCAGCAATCACTAAATAATCTGCCATCGCAATACGATCTCCTGCACCATTGTAAGCGCTTACTCCTGTATCTTCTAATAACATTGCGGTAGCTAAAACACTATCCCTACTATTAATATCGATACCTGCTGCTTCCAGATCAAATTCTAGATCTGGCAACATAGCTTCTGGAGTATCTGCTGTTGCAGCTGCGATCGCAGTTCTAAAAAATTCACGGTGAATTACCTCATGATTATAAAGATCGTCGAATAATTCTTGTTCTTCAGCTGGCGCTCCAGAATAATAACTTCCTGAGCGTACCGCTGTATAAAAAGCTGCTTCAAGCTGTTCTAAAGCATAAGCATAATTTAAAATACCTAGATCGCCGCTACCTAAATCAAAAACTTCTGGTTCTGGTTCTGGTTCTGGTTCAGGCTCTGGTTCCATACCTGGATTAAAATCATCGTCCTCACTACATGCATATAGTAATGTTGAACCTGCAAAGGCAAGGCTACTCATTTTAATAAATCTTCTTCGGGAATTTTTAGAATTCTTACCATCCTGCAATTCCAACTTTACAACTGGTTTTTTCATAATTAAATCTTATTAGTTTACACTAAACATACGGAGGGAAATACGCTCTGGTTTTAATTGAATCGTTAATGTTTTATTAAAGCGATTTCTAAAAACTTAATTATTGCCAATTTTTTAAAAGTTTTATTATTCATTATGAAATCATTTTATCTTGTTTATGTCTGAAAATTGAAATAATTCCGATTTCCAACGTTATAATTACTTCGATATCTTAGAAAGATGATCAAATCATTTTTCCTTATTTTTGCACAAATTTTTGAATGTTGAAGAACCTCATATATATAACCCTTCTCTTAATTAGTTTTAATGCCTTATCCCAGGAAAATAGCAAAAAGATCGATTACGAGAACGACCGGCAGTATCGCGATGAAGAAAAATATCCGGGAGCTCTAGTAATGAGTAAAGTAAACAACCAGGTTCACTTCACCCACCAGGGTATAGAGGTATGGTGCAATAATGCTGTGTTTTACGAAAGCGACAACTTCTTTAAAGCATACGGAGAAGTTAGAATGAAGCAAGGAGACACTGTAAGCATGAATAGTGATTATGCGGAATATAACGGTAACACTCAATTTGCATTTGCCAGTGGAACGGTTAAAATGGAAAGACCTCAAACAACTTTAGAAACAGACACCTTATTTTTTGATAGGGTAAAACAGGAAGCCTATTATAGAAGTGGTGGAAAAGTTACAGATACCGCCAGCGTTCTTACCAGTACAATTGGAAGATACTATTTTGAAGAAGATAAGTACACCTTTTTATCGAATGTAAAGATCACCAATCCAGATTACGTTGTAAATTCAGACCATATCGATTTTTATTCTGAAAGTGGGCATGCCTACCTCTATGGGCCTTCTACTATTGAAGGAGAAGAAAGTACGGTGTATTGTGAACGTGGTTTCTATGATACCCGTGGTGATACTGGATATTTTGTGAAAAATTCTAAGATCGATTATGATAATCGCACTGTTTTAGGAGATAGTCTCTATTTTGATCGAAATAAAAGTTTTGCTTCAGCAACTAACAATATCCAGGTTATTGATACGGCAAATAATAGTAAAGTTACCGGACATTATGCTGAAGTTTTTAGAGAAAAGGACTCGGTTATAATTACCAAATGGCCGGTAGCTTCCAGTCTTCAGGATCAGGATTCAGTTTTTATTCATAGTGATACACTACTTGTAACCGGGAAACCAGAAAATAGAATTCTACGCGGATTTTACGATGTTAGAATGTACAAAAGTGATATGAGCGGTAAAAGTGATTCTATATTTGTAAACCAGCAAGACGGAATAACTAAGCTTATCAATATAAATCCTGGTGAAAATTCGGCTACTTCAGTAAAAAGAAATCCGGTGTTATGGTCTGGTCTCAATCAAATGACGGGAGATACGATTCAGGTAATTAGTAATAAGGAAACAGAAAAATTAGATAGCTTAAGAGTTTTTAATAATGCATTCTTAATCAATAAAGATAGTATTGATGGCTTTAATCAAATAAAAGGGCAAATATTAATCGGTCTTTTTGAAGAAAATGAATTATATAAAGTTGATATTGATAAAAATACCGAGACATTATATTATAGCAGAACAGAAGATAAAGACTTAATTGGTATCAACAAAACCCTTTCCAGCAGGATCGAAGTCTATTTTAAAGAGCGCCAGATCGAAGATGTTTATTACTACCAGGCGGTAGATGGAAATTTAAAGCCTGAAGAACAGGTTTTAGAAAGTAATCGAACTTTGCAAGGTTTTAACTGGCGTGGCGACGAAAGATTAGAGAAAAAACAGGATCTCTTTAAAGGCAAAGAACCACCTGAGTTGGTAAAAATTCAGGGAATTCCTTTACCTGAACAAATAGATGACTTCTTTGATGAACGAGAAGATGGCGATATGTTGTTAAATGAAAATTCCAGATTAAGGCCACAAGATCTTAAAGATAAGGCGCGGGATAGCATCCCAAGTGTTCCCGAGATTCCTCAGGGAATTCAGGAAGATCCGGCTACATTTAATAGCTTAAAGTCTGAACAAGAAGAATCTACAAAAGAAAAAGATACCGTAACAAACCCAAAAGCTTCTTTAAAAATTGAATAAAGATTTTATACAATATCAGGCGCAAACAACGCCTCATCCATTAGGTTTAGAAGTTATCGATGCCAAGGGATCTTATGTATATACTTCAGATGGGCAAAAGCATTTGGATTTTGTAGCTGGTGTTTCGGCGACAAGTTTAGGGCATTGTTATCCTGCCGTGATAAAAGCTATTAAAGAACAGGCAGATAAATATTTACACGTAATGGTTTACGGGGAATATGCGCAGGCTCCGGCGGTAGAATTTTCCAAGCTTTTGGCACAAAATCTTCCAAATCCTTTAAACAAAGTTTACCTGGTAAACTCTGGAACAGAAGCTATCGAAGGCTCCTTAAAACTTGCGAGACGTGCCACTAGAAGAACGCAAATTCTGGCAGCAAAAAATGCTTATCATGGTAATACTATGGGATCTTTAAGTTTGATGAATTTTGAAGAACGCCAAAAGCCTTTTAGACCATTAGTTGGGGATGTGGATTTTATTGAGTTTAATAATGAAGAAGATTTAAACCAAATTACAGAAAAAACTGCTGCGGTTATTTTAGAAACCATTCAGGGTGGTGGCGGATTTATTCAGCCAAAAAATAATTATCTAAAAAAAGTAAAAGCGCGTTGTGAAGCCGTAGGCGCATTACTAATATTAGATGAAATTCAGCCTGGTTTTGGAAGAACCGGAAAATTATTCGGTTTTGAAAATTACGAGGTCGTTCCAGATATTATGGCGATTGGTAAAGGAATGGGCGGCGGATTGCCTGTGGGTGCTTTTGTTGCTTCAGAAGAATTGATGGATCTGCTTTCAGACAAGCCAAAAATGGGACATATAACTACTTTTGGAGGAAACCCGTTGGTGGCAGCTGCCTGTCATGCCACTCTAAAAACCATTCTGGAAACTGCATTAATGGCAGAAACATTAGAAAAAGAAAAACGCTTTAGAGAATTGTTGGTTCATCCATTAATTAATGAAGTAAGGGGAAAAGGTTTAATGCTCGCAGCCATTGTAGATTCTGAAGAAATTGCCAACCAGGTGATCTTAGATTGTAAAGAAAAAGGACTAATTCTATTCTGGCTTCTATTCGAAAAAAGAGCTGTTAGAATTACTCCGCCACTCACGATTTCTATGGAAGAAATAGAAGAAGGATGTGGCATTATAATTGACGTCTTAAACAAAATAAAAAACAATGCTTAGGTTGTTGATTACTTTGTTAACAACAATTAAAGCGTCTACGATACATAGTTAAATCCTTTTTTAACTTTAGTAAAGTAGAAATCCAGTAACAACTTGCTTATGCAGTTAAGTCATAACGAAGATAACAATTTCTCACTTTCCCGTTTCGAATCTATGTTAAAGACCAATGATGTATTGTTCTTTGATTCGAATGAATTCGAAAATATAATTCATCATTATCTAGAAATAGGAAAGATAAACCTAGCTAAGAAGGCAGTTAAATTAGGACTTTCTCAGCATCCATCATCAATCAACCTTAAACTTCTTAAAGTTGAAATTCTTGTTTTTGAAGATAAATTAGATCTTGCTGATGGTTTATTAGCCGAAGTACAGGATCTAGAAGCTAATAACGAGGAAGTTTACATCCAAAAAGCACAGATTTTCTCTAAACGTGACGAACATCAGAAAGCCATCCAGGTATTAGAACTGGCCTTAGATGTTACTGATGAAGCTGCCGAAATTTATTCAATGATAGGGATGGAATATCTTTTTCTTGAAGATTTTGAAAATGCCAAGATCAATTTTATGAATTGTCTTGAAGCCGATGAAGAAGATTATTCTGCACTTTATAACGTGATGTATTGCTTTGATTTTCTTGGAGAAAAAGAAGAGGCTATCGAATATCTGAATATGTATTTGGATAAAAACCCCTATTGCGAAGTAGCCTGGCACCAGGTTGGAAAGCAGTATTTCGATCTCAAAGATTATAAAAAAGCCCTTGCAGCTTTTGATTTTGCGATAATTAGTGACGAATATTTTATAGGTGCTTACCTTGAAAAAGGAAAAGTACTGGAGAAACTAGAGCGTTATATTGAAGCTATCGAAAACTATAATGTAACCTTAGAATTAGACGATCCTACTTCTTTCGCATACTTAAGAATTGGGAAGTGTTTCGAAAAGTTAGGTAACGATAAACTGGCTTTATCTAATTACGAAAAAACGGTACATGAAGATCCGCTTTTAGACAAAGGCTGGATAGCGATCACCGATTTTTATATCAAAAAGAAAAACTTTAAAAAAGCACTTTATTATATCAACAAAGCGATAAATATTGATGAGGAAAATGTGCTTTATTGGAAGCGTTACGCAAAGATCAATAATCGCTTAGAGCTAAATAGAGAAGCTGAACGTGGTTATCGCAAAACCTTAGATCTTGGTAACTACGAATTAGAAACCTGGATTAGACGATGTGATATTCTTATCAATCTTGCTGAATGGGAAACTGCGGTTCAAAACCTACTGCAAGCGAACGAATTTTATCCCGGTATTGCAGAGATCGAATATCGTTTAAGCGGATTATATTTTATGCTGAATAATGCTGAATTTGGTTATAAGCACCTGGAAAATGGATTAAAAGCCGATTCTGAATATTACATTATCATAGAAGAACTTTTCCCTGAAATCTTTAAAAGGAAAAGTGTTAAACAATTAATAGATTCTTATCAAAAGGCTTCATAGTATTTTCCTAACTTTGGGCAAATCTAATTTTTAGAACATGCAAAGAAGCTTACGGGAATACTTTAGCATCACGCTAAAGGGTATGGCTATGGGAGCCGCAGATGTTGTACCCGGTGTATCGGGAGGTACCATCGCATTTATTTCAGGAATTTACGAAGAATTGATCTCTACCATTAGCGGTGTAGATCTTTCCCTTTTAAAAACCTGGAAAAATGAAGGCTTCAAAGCAATGTGGCTTCAACTAAACGGCGGTTTTATTGTATCGCTTTTCTTAGGAATTCTTATCAGTGTATTTACTTTAATGCGGCTGGCAAATTATTTGCTTCAAAATCATCCGGTTTTAATTTGGTCTTTTTTCTTTGGATTGGTTTTAGCCAGTATTTGGTATGTAGGGAAACAAATCCCAAAATGGAATTTTAAGATCATTATCGCCTTAATTCTTGGCGCTGCGGTCGCTTTATACGTTACGTCTTTGCCGCCAATGGGAAGTTCAGATAGTACATTATTTATGTTCATTGCCGGAGCCATTGCCGTTTGTGCAATGATTTTACCAGGAATTTCCGGAGCTTTTATTTTAGTATTACTTGGGGCATACCGCCCGGTAACTGAAGCGGCTCATAATTTCGATATTAAAACATTAGCAATCGTGGGCGCAGGTGCTATATTTGGTTTACTTAGTTTTTCTAAGATCTTAAAATGGCTTTTTACGCATTATACCAGTTTAACCTTAGCGGTGTTAACAGGCTTTATAGCAGGTTCTTTAAATAAGATCTGGCCCTGGAAAAAAGTTTTGGAAGTTGCCAAATTCGAGGATAAAGAAATTGTTATAAACGAGACTTCTGTTTTACCATGGAATTTTGAGGGCGATGCTCAACTATTATTTTCAGTAATCCTGATGTTAGCAGGATTCGGACTCATTTTTCTTCTGGAAAGCTTAGCAAGCAATCAACCTGAAGAGTCTGATGCAACAAACTAGAACATTAACAGATAAAATTTTCCTTATTCTAAAGGGATTATCCATGGGAGCTGCTAATAAAGTTCCCGGGGTATCTGGTGGTGTTGTAGCTTTTGTCGCCGGCTTTTACGAAGAATTTATTTACTCGCTGCAAAAGATTAATCTTAAAGCAGGCAAGCTTTTGATCGCGGGTAGATTTCGCAGCCTTTATCATTACATTAACGGCAAATTTTTAGGATTGCTTATCCTGGGAATGCTTATAAGTTATTTTAGCGTTTCTAAGCTTTTAGATTATCTAATCGTGCACTACGAGCTGTATGTCTGGTCTGCTTTTTTTGGGATGATCATTGGTTCGATCTACTACATCAGTAAAGATTTTGATGAATGGAGCCGTCGCAGTATTCTATTTGTCACACTCGGAATTATTTTTGGGGTAGCCATTAGTATGCTGGAACCTGCACGCGAAAATGATAATTTATGGTTTGTTTTTTTCTGCGGAATAATTGGCGTTTCGGGGATGACGCTCCCTGGGCTTAGTGGATCTTTCATCCTTATTTTGCTTGGAAATTACGTGTTACTGTTGGTAGATTCGGTTAATGCTTTGTACGATACAATGGCCGATATTGTAAGTTTAGACTTCAGTTTTACTTCCAACGAATCCAGAATGCATTTGCTACAGGTAATGATTGTTTTTGCCTTGGGATCACTGGCAGGATTGGTTTCCCTATCCCATTTACTGGGTTTTGTGCTGAAGAATTACAAAAAAGATACTTTCGCCACTATAATTGGCTTTATTACAGGCTCTTTGGGCGTGGTTTGGCCCTGGAAAACCAAGATCTACAAAACCGACGAAGCGGGAGAATATCTTATCGATAGTCACGGAGATAAAATTATAGATAATTACAATAGATTTTTTCCAGACTTTACAGATACCGAAACCTATTTGGCGATATTCTTTATTTTGGTAGGTATTTTTATTGTTCTTGGGCTTGCGTTTTACGAAAAAAGAGAACATGCCAGAAAACAAGCTAAACTCGAGAAAAGACCATAAAAACTGGTGAAAACACCGAAAAAAGATTAAAAAAATGAGGAAATTCGGACTTTTAGGTAAAAATATAGCTTATTCATTTTCAAGAAAATACTTCAATGATAAGTTTGAAAATGAAAAAATCGAAGCAGAATATGTCAATTTTGATATTCCTGAAATTACCGATTTTCCATTAATTATCACTAAAAATCCTACACTTTCAGGAATGAATGTCACCATTCCCTATAAACTGGAAGTGATGAAGTTTTTGGATGACCTTTCAGCAGATGCTAAAGAAATCGAGGCTGTAAATGTGATCAAATTTGAAAACGGAGGAAAACTTATAGGCCATAATACCGATTTTATTGGTTTTAGAAACGCTTTAAAACCTCATCTTAGACCTCAGCACACACACGCTTTAATATTGGGAACCGGTGGAGCGTCAAAAGCGGTGGCGTATGCATTAAAAACAATGAGAATTTCATACAAATTCGTATCCAGATCGGCTTCAGAAGAACAGTATTCGTATTCAGAATTAACCGAAGAAATTATTCAGAAGTATTCTTTAATCATCAATACCACGCCACTAGGAACTGCTCCTAACACAGATCAATGCCCCGATATTCCGTATCAGCATATCACTAAAAATCATCTTGTTTTCGATTTGATCTATAATCCTGCAGAAACAAAATTTATGAGTAACAGTAAGAAACATGGCGCAACTGCGGTAAATGGGCATAAAATGCTCGAATTACAGGCCGAAGCTGCCTGGGCAATATGGAATTCTTAAAGAATCAAGCTTTTTCGTTCTTATCTTGTCATAAAAAATTGGGTTTGCTTGCCCAATTTTCGTGTAGTTGTTATCTTTCAGCTTTAATAACCATGCAGAACTTTAACATTGAAAGATATGTCTCAATCAGATAACGAAAACAAGAAAGAAGAACTTTCTAAAAAAGAGACCCCTGAAACAACTGAAATTACTCAGCCTCAGGAAGCATCTACTACAGAAAGTGCAACAGAAGAAAAGAAGGTAGAAGAATCTTTTTCGGAAGAGGTTGAGAATCCAGACGCTACAAACGAGCTTGAAGAAGCCATGGTAGCCGAATCTACTTTTGTTCAGGATACTGAAAACAATAAAAAAGCGAACGCCGAAGATACCAACGACGATGATGACCATGAAGATGCCATTATCGAAGAGCATAAAAAAGGAGTAGACGATTCTCTTGCCGAGGATAGTGAAGATGAAAGTGCCACAGAGCGCCACACCATCCCTAAAAAAGATTACCATTCGATGAGCAAAGAGCAACTAACAGATGAGTTAGAGCGATTGCTTAAGAATGAAAAGATCCAGGCGATTAAAGAACACGTGATCGAAATTAGAACCGAATTTAATGCGAAATTCGATGAAGAATTCGAAGAAAAGAAAGAAGATTTTCTTGCCGATGGTGGGAATATTATCGACTTCCACTACTCTACTCCGTTAAAAAATCGCTTTAATTCGTTGTATTTTGATTATCGAGAAAAGCGAAATAAATACTACCAGCAATTAAAACAGGATCTTAACGCAAATCTTAATAAACGCCTGGAGATCATTGAAGAGTTAAAAGGTTTACTTGATGTAGAAGAAAACATCAATACCACCTATAATCACTTTAAAGAAATTCAGGATAAATGGCGTACTGCCGGGCCTATCCCTCGTGATAAGTATAATAATGTTTGGAATACCTATCACCACCATGTAGAGAATTTCTATGATTTTCTACACTTAAATCGTGAGTTTAGGGATATGGACTTTAAGCATAATTTAGATCAAAAGCTTAAAGTTATAGATCGTGCTGAAGAATTAGCTCAGGAACAGGATATTAACCGTGCCTTTAGAGAGCTTCAAATGCTCCATAAGATGTGGAAAGAAGAATTGGGACCTGTAGCTAAAGATTATCGTGAAGAGATTTGGGAACGTTTTAGTAATGCAACCAAAGTAATTCACGATCGTCGCCAGGATTATTTCGAAAATTTAGATAAAGAATTCGAAAAAAACTGGGAAAAGAAGCAACAGATCATCGAAAAGATTCGGGAAATTGCAGATCAGGACTTCAGCAGCCACAACAAATGGCAGCAAAAGATCAAAGAAATTGAAGCTTTACGCGAAGAATTCTTTAAAGCAGGTAAAGTACCAAGAAGTAAAAACGAGGAAACCTGGGCAGATTTTAAAGAAACGGTAAGACGTTTTAATCGTAAGAAAAATGCTTTTTATAAGAATCTTAAAAAGCAACAATACGATAATCTTGAGAAGAAAAAGGAATTGATCCAAATCGCTGAAGATAACAAGGATAGTGATGATTTTAAAACCATCACACCTCTTATGAAAAAGATCCAGTCTGATTGGAAGAAAATAGGTCACGTTCCAAGAAAGGATAGTGATAAGGTTTGGAAGCAGTTTAAAGCAGCCTGTAATTATTACTTTGATCGTCTTCATGAAAACAGAAGTGAAGAGAACAAAGAAGAAATGGAAGCTTTTGGTAAGAAAAAAGATTTACTTGATAAAGTACGTTCTTTTGAGCATTCCGGAAACAAGGAAGAAGATCTTAAAACCATTAAATCTTTTATTGCTGAATGGAAATCTTTAGGTAGAGTTCCGTTTAACAAGCGTTTTATTGAAGGTAAATTCAATAAAGCTTTAGATCAGTTATTTAAAAAATTGGACGTAAATCGTACAAAAGCAGAAATGCTGAAATACGAGAATAAGATCCAGGCTCTTAACGATGCCGATGATGACAATAAAATTAGAAATGAACATTTCTTCCTTTCTAAAAAGATTGAAGAAACTCAGGCTGAAATTCGACAATTAGAGAACAATTTACAGTTCTTCTCTAATGTAGATGATGATAATCCTTTAGTTAAAGAAGTTCATAAAAATATAGATGACCATAAGGCACAGCTAAAAGTATGGCGTGAAAAACTAAAGAAAGTAAAGTCTCTTTACTAGTTTTAATTACAATAAAGCACTAAAAAACCGTCGAATTGATCGACGGTTTTTTGTTTTAAAATTATTTCGTAGTTAAACCTTTCTTTTTAACTAAAAATATAATGAAACCAACCAGAATAAAAGGAATACTTAACCACTGCCCCATATTTAGCGTCATATTATTTTCAAATGCTACTTGGTTTTCTTTGAAAAACTCTATTAAGAATCTAGCTAGAAATAGAAGAATTAAGAATAAACCGAAAATTTGCCCATTTCTAAGTTTTAATCGGTTATAAATAGAATATAGGATTACAAAAATAAGAAGGTAAGAAAAAGCTTCATACAGCTGTGTGGGATGTCTAGGAATCATATCGTCCTGAACAAAAACTACTCCCCAATTGCCATTAGTAGGTTTCCCATAGATTTCAGAATTCATAAAATTACCAAAGCGAATAAACGCGCCCGTTATGGGCGTTCCCAAAGCTACCATATCTAAAACCCAGAATAACTTTAGCTTATACTTCCTACAATACAATATAATCGATATAAAAACACCTAAAGCACCACCATGACTAGCGAGACCTTGATATCCAATAAACTGATAATTACCTTCTATCTTTTGAATGGGGAGAAACATTTCTATAGGATGCGATAGAAAATAATCTGGTTGATAAAATAAACAATGACCTAGCCTGGCCCCTATAATTGTACCTAGTACAATATAAGTTAGCAAACTATCCAGACTTTCTAAAGGAATATTTTCTCTTCTGAAAACCCTTTTCACGACCAAATAACCCAGCATTAGACCAGTCACGAATAAAATACCGTAATACTTCAACGGAAATGTATCTGTGATCCAAAACAAAACCGGATCTAAATCCCAATAAAAAATTCCATCATCCACACTTATTAATATTTAATAAAATTGGCTACAATTTCTTCGCTTCATTCCAATACACATCCATTTCAGCAAGCGTCATATCTTTTAAAGCTTTGTTACCTGCAGCAGCTTTTTCTTCCAAATATTTGAAACGAGCTATGAATTTTTTATTGGTTCGTTCTAAGGCGTTTTCAGGATTTATTTTTAGGAAGCGAGCATAATTGATCAGCGAGAACATAACATCGCCAAATTCGGCTTCCATTTTATCTTTATCAGCCTTATCGACTTCATCCTGCAACTCCCCCAGCTCTTCCTGTAATTTTTCGAATACCTGTTGTGGTTCTTCCCAATCGAATCCTACACCGGCAACCTTATCCTGAATTCGGCTTGCTTTTACCAGAGCAGGCAGCGATCTTGGCACGCCTTCCAGAACGCTTTTTTTTCCTTCCTTCAGTTTTAAGTTTTCCCAGTTCTTTTTTACATCTTCTTCGTTTTCAACCTTAACATCACCATAGATATGAGGATGTCTGGAAATTAACTTTTCACAAATTCCGTTAGCTACATCTGCAATATCAAAATCATTTGTTTCGCTACCTATTTTTGCATAGAAAACAAGATGTAAAAGTAGATCTCCCAGCTCTTTTCTTACCTCTTCGATATCCTTATCTAAAATGGCATCACCAAGTTCGTAAGTTTCTTCGATCGTAAGATGTCGCAAACTTTCCATAGTTTGTTTACGATCCCAGGGACATTGTTCCCTAAGTTCGTCCATTATTGTAAGTAACCTATCAAAGGCTTTTAGCTGATCTTCTCTGGAGTTCATTGTATTTTTTTAAAAGACCAAAATACGATATTCACTTTAGCAAGACCAGAATCAGCTAAAAATTATACGATTTGATATGCTAGACTGCGTACAGATTAAGTTTTGGATAAGCTGAAACCGAATAGTTATTAGAACTACACATCTCTTCATATTCTTCTTCGGTAGGGATATCTAGATCCTCAAAATAACCAGAGAATAATTCCAACTCGGCGTAGGTGTTCAAAATGATCACAAGACTATCAAATTTAGGCAGTGGGAAAGAAAATTCCAGTTTTGCCTCAACCTTATCATGTGCTTCAAGAAAAGCTTCGATACGCTTTATCTTATTTCTAGTTACCATTGAACATTTGTTAGAAAAGCTAAATGTAAAAAATAATAACTTCGACTTAAAAGATCGATTTCCTAAAGTTTAGTGAAAACTTGCCCAAAAACAAAAAACCCTGCTTAAAAGCAGGGTTTCACAAATAAGGGTGGAAGACCGGGTTCGAACCGGCGACCTCTGGAACCACAATCCAGCGCTCTAACCAGCTGAGCTACATCCACCATTTCAAATTGCGGTTGCAAATGTAAGCTATTTCTATTATTCCGCAAAGAAAAATTTTCAATTAAATTAAATCAAATATCGAATCGACTGCTACATAGCGTTCTACAGTATAACCTTCGGCATACTCAGTATTGATAATTCGGCCTAAATCACGTGCTCTATAGATCACACTATCAAAAAAGTTGTTGCTGGAAATAGGCGTATTTGGCTCGTCACTATCAGGATCAAAAAACTGACTCTTGTAAGCTTTTACAGATTCCATCTTTTTATCCATATATCCGGTGACATCTACTACCACATCTGGTTCTATGTTTTTCCATTGGATGTAATGAAAAACCTGTTTTGGCCTCCATGCTGCCTGAATTTCACCATCCATCCTTGTTTCGATTCGGCGTAAACCACTTAAAAAGCAAGCATCACTCGCTAATTTAGACCCACGCCCGTGATCGATATGGCGATCGTCTATGGCATTACAAAAAACGATCTCTGGCTTATATTTCCTAAGGATCTTAATGATCTCTAACTGATGCTCCTTATCATTAGTAAAAAAACCGTCTGCAAAACCTACATTTTCACGTACATGTACACCTAAAATCTTTGCTGCATCTATAGATTCTTTATCTCTAATTTCAGCAGTGCCTCGTGTACCTAGCTCACCTCTGGTTAAGTCTAAGATCCCAACTTTTTTTCCTCGATCTATTTCTTTGGCCAAAGTGGCAGAACAACTAAGTTCTACATCATCTGGATGAGCCCCAACGGCCAAAATATCTAATTTTATCATTTTTCTATTTCAATTTTTGCAATAAAAGTATAGCCTTTTTAATTTTTATTCTAGCTTATTGCTTCAAGGGCTTGTTGGATATCTTCAATAAGATTCTCAGATTCCTCGATCCCAACAGAAAATCTTAGTAATCCATCTTTAATTCCCTGTTGTGCTCTTTCCTCTGGAGTTAAAAGCCCATGTGAAGTTTTTGACGGAGAAAGGATCGTACTTTCTACTCCCGCTAAACTCATCGAAGATTTTATCAATTTCAATTTTTTCTGAAATACTTCAGCGTCTAAACCTTCAGCAAGTTCGAAAGAAAGCATTCCACCAAATCCTTTCATCTGGGCCTTCGCCAATTCGTGATCTGGATGTGATTTTAAGCCCGGATAATAAACATTGGCAATTTTATCATTCTCATGTAGAAATTCAGCAAGAATTTGTGCATTCTCGTTCTGTGCCTTTACTCTAAGTCCCATGGTTTTTAAACTTCGCTCTAAAAGCCAGATCGTATAATCACTTAAATTTCCACCAAGGTTCTTAGCCATTTGGAATACGGTATCGATTATTTCTTCAGAAGAAATTACAACTCCTGCAAGAATATCACTATGACCTCCCATATATTTTGTTGCCGAATGGATCACAATATCAATACCTAGATCTATTGGATTTTGATTTACGGGTGAAGCAAAAGTATTATCGATCATACTTACCAAACCTTTCTGTTTTGCTAAATCGGCCACAGCTTTTACATCGGTAATGGTAAGCAAAGGATTAGAAGGTGTTTCGATATAAATTACCTTCGTGTTTTCTTTAATTTCAGCTTCAAATGCCGCAGGACTCGCATCTTTAGTAAAACTATATTCGATCTTAAACTTATCGAATTCTTCAGTGATCAAATTACTGGTTCCACCGTATAATGTATTCTGAAGTACCACATGATCTCCTGTTTGAACATGAGAAAGCAAAGCCGTACTCACTGCCGCCATTCCGCTGCCAAAAATTAGTGCAGCCTCACCATGTTCTAAAGCAGCCATTTTTTTCGCTAAAGCAACCTGATTTGGCGTATTAAAATATCGTGGATAGCGTTTTACCTCAACATCTTCAAAAGCATACGATGTTGCCATATATAATGGGGAAACAGCTCCTTTAAATTGTGTATCTTCTAATTCTCCGGCATGAGTACAAATCGTATTAATGCCTTTATATTTTTTATCCATGAACTTTTTTAATTTAAGGCAACTAATTTAAGAAGTTAAGCTTGTATTTACTATAGATTACCTGCCTTTCTCCCGTAAAGTCTTAAGAGAATCTTTATCCGAAATCGAATTCGCCTTATTTTCAGCTTAAATTTTACCAATTTATTAGCATTTCTAATCTTCGCTTTACCACCTGTTTAACAACAAAAACATGCCTTTCGCACTACCTTTAGAGTGAATAAAGAAAAAGAAAAATTATGGGAAATACTGTTGCAGATCTTTTAGTAAAAATGCTTGTAGAAGCTGGTGTAAAACGTGTTTATGCGGTTACCGGTGATAGTCTAAATCCTGTTAACGATGCTGTTCGCCGTGATGGCAGATTACAATGGATTCATGTACGTCACGAAGAGGCCGGAGCATATGCGGCTTCGATGGATGCCGAGTTAGACGGCATAGGATGTTGTATGGGAAGTAGCGGCCCGGGACATGTTCATTTGGTAAACGGACTCTATGATGCCAATAGAGCAGGCAACCCCGTTATCGCTATCGCTTCGACAGTAGAAACCGATAAACTGGGTACTGAAAATTTTCAGGAAACTAATGTGACAAAGTTATTTGACGATTGTAGCAAATACTGCTTTATGGTAAACACTCCGGCTCAGGCAGCACATGGATTTCAAAGTGCGATTCAGCATGCTATCCATCAAAAAGGTGTTGGCGTTGTGGGCTTACCTGGCGATGTTGCTTCAGCAGATGCTACTCACATTACCACTTCAGAACAAAACTATTTTACGAGCTCTAAACTACAACCGGGAGATTCAGAAATAAAAACTCTTGCAAAAGTACTTAACGAGAATAAAAAAGTAATGCTTTACTGCGGTCACGGTTGTAAGGATGCTCAGGACGAAGTAATGCAACTGGCAAAAAAACTAAATGCTCCTATGGGCTTTAGCTTCCGTGGAAAAATATATTTCGATAAAGAAAATAATCCTTATGCTATAGGATTAAATGGATTGCTTGGAACAAAATCTGGTTTTAAAGCCATGCATGAAGCTGATGCCTTAGTGCTTCTAGGTACAGATTTCCCTTACACCAATTTCCTTCCTGAAAAAAATACCATTATCCAGATCGATGAAAAGCCAGAACGTATTGGTCGTCGTGCCAAAGTGAATTTTGGTTATCACGGTAAAATAAAAGATACCTTAGAAGCGCTTCTTCCGCTCATAGAAACGAAGACTGAAACCAAGTTTTTAGAAGACATGAGAGAAGTGCACAAAGAGGTTGAAGAAAAATATTGCAGCTATGTTTTAGCTAAAGGCGAGGAAAAGAAAGTCCATCCAGAATATGTTGCTGCGGTAATTGATGAGATCGCTACAGACGATGCTATTTTTACTGTAGATACAGGAATGAGTGCAGTTTGGGCAGCTAGATATTTAAAAGGAAAGAAAAATAGATACTTAACCGGTTCGTTTAATCATGGATCGATGGCCAATGCAATGCCAATGGCTATTGGTGCAGGTTTAGGACATCCAGACCGCCAGGTGATTGCACTTTGTGGTGATGGTGGAATTTCTATGCTTTTGGGCGATTTAATGACCATTAGCCAATATAACATCCCGGCGAAAATCGTTATTTTTAACAATGCTTCTTTAGGCATGGTGAAATTAGAAATGCAGGTGGAAGGTTATCCTGAATGGCAAACCGATATGGTAAATCCAGATTTTGCACTTATTGCGAAAGCTATGAACATTCACAGTTGGGTTGTAGAAGATCCAAAAGATGTAAAACAAGCACTTTCTGAAGCATTTGCACACGAAGGCCCCGCAGTAGTCAATATCTTTACCGATCCCGATGCTTTAGCGATGCCACCAGAAATCAATTTTGAACAGGTAAAAGGTTTCGCTAAGACCATGAGTAAAATGATGATCAATGGAAAAACCGCCGATGTGATCGATACTGCAAAATCTGATATGAAATATCTAAAAGAGATCTTCTAAACCTAAAAAATTGATCTAGGTTAATATCCTTCGTTAAAAATGAGTTAAACCGGGCGTGCACGATTTAATTGAATCACATTTCGGCTAATTTGGCAAAAAAGTGAACATTATGAAAAGTACAGAAGTAAAAGCATTCGGTGCAAAAACGAATACAGCAGATCTAGAGCAATTGCAAATTGATCGTCGCGAAACACTAGCTGATGATGTAGAAATTGATATTTTATACTGCGGAGTTTGCCATAGTGATATCCATACCGTAAGAAACGATTGGGGTGGTTCTCAATATCCTGTTGTGCCTGGTCACGAAATTATTGGACGAGTAATTAGCATAGGGAAAAATGTTTCAAAATTTAAAGAAGGACAACTTGTTGGTGTTGGATGTATGGTAGATTCCTGCCAACGTTGCCAATCTTGTAAAGATGGTTTAGAACAATACTGTGAAAACGGAATGGTTGGAACCTATAACGGGAAAGACGAACATCTTGGCGGACATACTTTTGGTGGATATTCTGAAAAAATCGTAGTTGACCAAAAATTTGTTTTAAACGTTCCTGAAAATCTAGATACTAAAGGAGTAGCGCCACTTCTTTGTGCTGGGATCACAACCTGGTCTCCTCTTAGAAACTGGAATGTAAAAGAAGGAGATAAAGTAGGTGTAATTGGTCTTGGCGGTCTTGGTCACATGGGTATTAAATTTGCTCATGCTTTAGGTGCTAAAGTGGTTATGATCACTACTTCTCCTGGTAAAAGCGAGGATGCTAAAAGATTAGGCGCAGATGAAGTTTTGATCTCTAAAGACGAAGAACAAATGGCCGAACATGCAGGAAGTTTTGATTTTCTACTGAATACTGTTCCTGTTAAGCACGATATTAATCCATATATTGGATTATTAAAAAGAGATGCAACGATGGTTTTAGTTGGTGCTATAGAACCGCTAGAATTTCATGGTGGCGCATTGATTATGGGAAGAAAAAGTGTTGCCGGTTCTTTAATTGGTGGAATTAAAGAAACTCAGGAAATGTTAGATTTCTGTGGTGAACACGATATAGTTTCAGATATCGAAATGATCGATATGCAAAACATCAACGAGGCTTACGATCGTGTAACCAGTAACGATGTAAAATACCGTTTTGTGATCGATATGCTATCGCTTAAAAACTAATTTGCATTTAGGTATCGAATTAAGATTCGATAAAATATAACAAAGATTTATAAAACTGCCTTTAAGTTGTGATCTTCGGATTTGTAACTTATTGGCAGTTTTTTTATTCATTAAATTCAAATAAAACATGAGCATATTTTCATCATTATTAGGAAACGCAGGAGCTATAAGCAAAGAAAAATTAGAAGAGAAATATCACAAACTATTAATTCCTTCAGAAACTATTGAAGCTGGATTTAAGCTTGTTCGGGATACTTTTATTTTTACGAATAAAAGACTGATCCTGGTAGATATTCAGGGGTTAACAGGCAAGAAAACCGAATATTTTTCGGTTACATACAAAAGCATTTCTCGCTTTAGTGTTGAAACTGCCGGTAGTTTTGACCTTGATGCCGAGCTTAAGATCTGGATCTCTGGAGAGCAACATCCATCAATTTGCAAAAAGTTTAATACCAGTGTAGATATTTATGAAGTTCAGAAAATTTTGGCGGCTTTCGTGCTATAATTTTAGTTCGGAAGAAAAAATCTTAGATTTTTAAATTTTCAAGCAACCATCTAGTATTATTAGCATCTTGAAATTAGATACTAAACTAAAAATGAAAAAACTACTTTTAATAGGCCTTTGTATCTTTCTTACCAGCTGTAGTGGTGATGATCTGTATTCTGAAATTAATGGAAATTATACAGGATTTTTTTGAAAGCGGTTAGCGTACCGGGGAAGTCAGTTTAAGTTTTAATGATGGAATTTATACCGGTGCAACTGAATTGCAAAATTCCCGGCGATTTGCGAAGGAAACTACGTTCTAAATAACAATACAATCTCTTTCTCCAATGTATGTGACTGGTTTTTGATCTCAACCGGAGACTGAAGGTTTACTTTGCAGGATAATGAACTTATTTTAACGAATAAAATTGGAGATCGATACGTTTTAGATAAAAACTAAATATAAAACTATTCACACAACGCGCATTTGGATTGCCCTGTTAGTCTGCCGTTAACATCTGTGTCGTATTTGCAACATTCCTTGAAGCGATTTTTCATAATAGTCTTAGAACGCCGAATTCGAGCTTTCGTATTTGCTAATGAAATACCTGCTAGTTCTGCCGCTTCCTTTTGTGGTTTACCATCAACATACACCAATTTCATGACTTCTTGATATTCCTGTGGCAATTCATTTAAAAATTTATCGAAACAGCAAACTTCTATAAATGGATGAGAAACTTCTTCTGATTGTTGAAAATCAGTAGTGGAGACTGAAATTTTTGAATGATTAAATTGGTCGTTTATCTCATTTCGAATAATCTGAAAGGCCCAGGATTTCAATTTTCCCGGATCTTTCAGTTTATCCAAATTTTTATGAATCTTTAAAAAAGAAGCCTGTAAAATATCCATAGCAGCATCTTCATTCTTTACTCGCTTCAGAATAAAAAAATAAAATTCTTTCTGATATTTATCCCAAACTTCCCTGGTATCCATAACAATCTTTTTCTAAGCGCAACAAGAACATTTATCGCAATTGCAGGTATCGCATGGGCAATTTGCTGCAGCGCAGTTCACGCAATTACACTTATCACATTCACATTGTGTACATTTACATTTACTCATATCTAAACTTTTAAATGTAGACTGTAATTGCTCTAAAAAGATACAATTTTTATTAAAAAATTATCCGTTTCCTTTAAAACCAGGGTAACAGGTCATTCCTCCGTCTACATAAATGGTTGTTCCGTTTATATATTCAGATTCGTCTGAAGCCAACCAGGCAGCTACTCGGCCAATATCATCTGGCTCCCCAATCTTATCATAAGGGATAGTTTCTTTCATTTTCTCACGACCTTCTTTGGTTTCCCAAACATCTTTATTGATATCTGTTTTTATCGCGCCGGGAGCAATACTGTTTACTCGCACTTTCTTACTGGCATATTCCTGGCAAAGCGTTTTCATTAAAAGCTGAATTCCGCCTTTAGAAGCCGCATAATTTGCATGCCCGGCCCATGGAACTATATCGTGAACAGAGCTCATATTGATAATTTTCCCCAAAGATTTTGAAACCTCTGGTCGCATACCGCGACGCATAAATTCTTTAATAGCTTCACGGCAACACAAAAATTGCCCGGTAAGATTTAAGTTGATCACCGCATTCCAATCATCCAAGGTCATTTCGTGAAAAGCAGCATCTTTTTGCATTCCTGCATTTGGAATACAAACATCCATCGTTCCAAACTTATCGATCGTGGTTTTAAAAAGATTAAGTACATCATCTTCTTTACTCATATCACCCTGTATCACGATAGCTTCACCCGATCCCTTCTCTTCGCTAATTTTTTGCGCAACCTCCTCGGCCTCTTCTTTACTAGAGTGATAATTTATCACCACATTAGAGCCTTCTTTGGCCAGCGCAATGGCCATAGCTTTACCAATCCCAGAACTAGATCCGGTAATAATCGATGTTTGGCCACTTAATTTTTGATTTTCCTTCGACATAACTTTTTATTTTAAAGTTAGCCAGATTGAAACTCAATTTATGTTATTCAGACGTTAATTTCTTATAAACTCCGTTGCTCCAACCAAATCCGTCTTGCGTTGGATATTCGCCACCACCACTTTCTTTAGACAGATCTTCAACATTATACTTTTCGGTCATTTTGTAAGTATTCTTATAAACTTTTTCGTTCAGGCTTGTCCAACGCTCTTTAATGGTATTGGCTAATGCTGAAATTCCATAATTTTGAAGTCCTTTATAGGCCATCCATTGCAGCGGTGCCCAACCATTTGGTGCGTCCCACTGCTGCCCGCTATGATTTGGGGTACTTACCACTCCGCCTTCCATTAAAAGCTGAGATTCGATAATTCCAGCAACTTTTTTTGCTTTTTCTTCGGAAGATATTTCAAAAAATAAGGGGTAAACTCCGGCTACAGAAACCACTGAAGTATGTTCTCCTGTAGTAAAATCGTAATCCCTATAAAATCCTTTTGAAGCATTCCAAAAGTATTTTTCTATAGCATTTGCGCGATCTTCAGAACGTTCCTTAAATTCTCTGGCATTATCTGGATTTTCGCTAATTAAATATGCTTTTGCGATCGTTTTTTCCAGATGATATAACAAACTGTTTAGATCTACCGGTAAAATATCTGTGGTATGAATAGCCGATAAATTGAAATTTCCGCTAGCATCTGGCTTTATCCAACGGCTTGAAAAATCCCAACCCGATTCGGCTGCAGCTCTTAGATTTCGGTAAACTTCTTCTTCGGTTAGATCTTCATTTGTAGCGACAGCTTCTTCCGCAGTTTTTATATCTTCTCGATAACTTTCTGGTCGCGGTGTATTATTATCATCGTAATATCGATTAAGAATACTTCCGTCTGGCATTCGCACAACACGGTTTACAACCGAATCATTTTCAGAAAGATTTTGCGCTCCTTTCATCCAAAATTGATATTCTTTTTCTAATTCTGGTAAATATTCAGCATAAATCGAATCTCCTTTTTCTTCAGCTAAAACATCTAACATTAGCGCATAAAATGGTGGTTGTGATCTGCTTAAATAGTAGGTGCGATTGCCGTTAGGTATAAATCCAAATTCGTTAATTAAAAACGAAAAATTATCAACCATATTCTGAATGGTTTCCACTTCTCCATCAACCTGAAGTCCTAACATCGTAAAATAACTGTCCCAATAATATATTTCTCTAAATCGGCCACCGGGAATAATATATGGATTGGGCAACGGAATTAAAGTTCCGCTTAACTCCTCATCTGCAGGGCGTTTTAAAACCAACCATAATTTTTTGATGTGCGTGCCAATATCCGAAGAATCTGTTTGATATTCTTTTGAAGTTTCTTCTCCGGGAATCTGAAAATTATCTTTCAAAAAGCCTAAAATCGCTGAGTCGCCTTCTGTTTTAATTTTCTGATATTCGGCTCTTATACTGTCAATATTTTTCTCTGGAACAGCATCTACAAAGGTTTTACTATCACCAAAGAGATTTTCGTTCTGCTGAATATCATAAAATAGATCGCCGTATAATTCTTCAGGAGGTAGAATCACAACTTCCTTCTCTACTGCTGTAGTTTCTTGCCCAGCCTCTTCTTTACAACCTAAAAAGCAAAGAAAAATTAGAAATGTATAAACCGATTTTAGTTGAAATCTTATCATATTTTTTAATTCAATTAGAACGTATATAAATATAAATAAGATCGCTAACTTTTGGAAGATTATGTTCGCTTAATTGAGCGTTGCCCTCTTTTTATGCGATGCGAACCATTGTAATAAAAACGTGTAGAATCCTGATCTTTCTTTTTGACTTTATCCTTATGAGGTAATGAAAAATCCATACTTTCTTCTCCTGAAATACCACTACAGGCCAGAAAAAGAATAATACTTAAAATACTAATAGATGTAAATAATTTCATTATGGTTAGGTTAGATGATCGATACAAGATTAGTTAAAAGCGAAATGTAAAGACATACCCACCCAAGGGGATATTTCCTTAAAAAGTATATTTAGCAAACTTTTTTAAAGCACTTTTTGAGATCTACAGTTAGAAATCCAGAAGAGATTAATATTGTAAAAAATGGATCTGGTTTTTAGCAATTTTGGTGTAGATCTGCTGAATGCTCTTCAAAAAAATCTACAAGTAAAGCTTTAATTTCTAATTCTGTATTCGTTATAATTAAGCTACAAATGCGTTTAATTCTTTGAAGAGCTAGCAGATATCTTAAGGCTAAGACAAACAATTTTAGAAATTAGATAAGCTAAGCGCCATCTAAATCACATGTAATATACTGACAATCAATATAAATAAAAATACCCAGTAGCAGGTATATTCAATTCATTTGTAGAATAGAGATTGGTTGAAATAAAGTCAGATCGAAAATCATCTCTTAAGATTCTGAAGTGGTGATAAAGACTAAGAAATTAAATATTTAAGTCGCGATTATTTCCTAAAATGATACTTTAGCTGAAAAATTTGAGACATGGAAATTATAAGTTTTGAACCTAAATATAGTCGAGACTTTAAAGATCTGAATATCGAGTGGTTAGAAAAATTCTTTTGGGTAGAGCCACACGATGAAGAAGTTTTAGGAAAACCTGAAAAGTATATTATTGAGCCTGGTGGACAAATATTCTTTGTAAAGAATAACGACCAGATCATTAGCTGTGTAGCGCTGATGAAGATCGATGACGGAATTTTCGAATTAACAAAAATGGCGGTTTCCCCAGATCACCGCGGAAAGCAAATTGGCCAGAAATTAATGAAGTTTACTATCAATTTTGCAAGAGATCAGGATTGGCAGGAACTTATCATCTACAGCAGTAGAAAGCTAGAAAACGCATTGCATATCTACCGAAAGTTTGGTTTTATAGAAATACCGATAGAAGAAAACAATCCTTACGCCCGTGGCGATATTAAAATGAAACTCAGCTTATCTTAAATCTTTGTAAAACAAGCTCTTATTTTATTTGTCTTCTGTAATTTTATACAGCAATCAAAATCAAGCACAATGAAAAAATTAATTCTAAGTCTTTTTACAATATCAGCTTTAATGGCTTGCAAGAACAATAAGTCTGAAGCTGAACCTGGCGAAATGATTCCTGCGGAAGATACAGCTGGATCAAACGAAGAAATGAGTATGGCTGAAGATGCCAGTATTAATATCGAACCTATCTCTCACGCTACCGCTGTCATTAATTGGGGAGACGCTGTTTTTTATACAGATCCTGTAGGTGGAGCCGAACTTTTTGCTGAAATGGATAAACCAGACTTTGTATTAGTTACAGATATTCATGGCGATCATATGAACGCACAAACACTAGAAGGTCTTAAATTAGGAAATACCAAAATTATTGTTCCAAAAGCTGTAGAGGAAAAATTACCCGGAACCCTAAAAAGTAAATTGTTGGTTATGGCTAATGCCGATCAAATGGAAATTGAAGGTTTTACAATTGAAGCTATCCCAATGTATAATTTACCAGAAGCTGAAGATGCCATGCATGTAAAAGGTCGCGGTAATGGCTATGTGTTAGAAAAAGGTGGAAAGCGTTTGTATATTTCTGGAGATACAGAAGATATTCCTGAAATGCGTAACCTTAAAAATATCGATGCTGCACTCGTTTGTATGAATCTTCCATACACCATGCCGGTAGATCAGGCTGCAGAAGGAGTTTTAGCATTTGCTCCTAAAAAAGTATATCCTTATCATTACCGTGGGCAAGACGGTCTAGCTGATGTTGAAAAATTTAAATCGCTTGTAGAAGAAAAAAGCGATAGCATAGAAGTGGTTCTATTAGATTGGTATCCAGAAATGTAATTTTTGAGTATAAATTTTATTTCAATTTAATACAAAAAATAAGGCTGTGAGTTGATGTGCTCACAGCCTTTGTAGTTTTCTACGTTTATTGATTGATATTTAGGACAGGGCGGTTATTTGGTTGCCTTAAGGGTAACTGGTAATTTAAATTCTTCTACTTCTGGATTAACCGGGCAGTTAATTTTCTTGTAGTTCAACTTTTCTTTGATAAAACGCTCTACTACTTTATTCTCTGCCTCTACAGATAAAACAACGATTTCGTTATCCTTGTTAATAGCTAAAAGTACATTGGCACGAGCATCTTTCTTAAGATTTAATTTATGATGTTTTAGTAAAGAAGAAATTTCTATACTCATCATTCTTGGATCTGGCTGTGTAGCCGCTTCTGGATTGTTTGCATTTACAGCTACCGTGCTGCAAATTGCGATTGCTAAGGCTAGCAATAAAGATTGGAATCTTTTCATGATTAAAAATGTTTAAAAAGTTAATACAACTAAAAGACGGCGGTAAAACAGCTTTTGTTACACAATTCACTGATTTTTAAGATGTTTTTAACGTTTTATCATTTAAAGATTCTATTTATAGACATAAAAAAAGCCCGCCAAAGGCGAGCTTTTTCTGGTTTTTTATAAAAACAGATTAAGAAAGTACAGACTGTACTTTATCTGCTGCTTCTTTAAATTGCACAGCACTAGAAACTGCTAATCCACTTTCGTCGATCAATTTCTTAGCAACATCTGCATTAGTTCCTTGTAATCTAACAATAATTGGTACATTAATCGCATCACCCATATTTTTATAAGCATCTACAATACCTTGCGCCACACGGTCACAACGAACAATACCTCCAAAAATATTTACTAGAATTGCTTCAACCTTATCATCTTTTAAGATCAATCTAAAAGCTTCTTCTACACGTTTAGCATCTGCGGTACCTCCTACATCAAGGAAGTTTGCTGGTTCACCCCCCGCTTGTTTAATAAGATCCATAGTTGCCATTGCCAGACCTGCACCATTCACCATACATCCTACGTTACCGTCTAGATCTACATAGTTAAGGCCAACTTCTTTAGCTTCTACTTCTGTTGGATTTTCTTCACGCTTGTCACGCATTTCTGCGTAATCTTTATGACGGAAAAGTGCGTTATCATCTAAAGTAACTTTAGCATCTACAGCTAAAATCTTATCATCACTTGTTTTAAGCACTGGATTAATTTCAAACAAAGAAGAATCAGACTTATCGAAAGCAGTATAAAGAGACATTACAAACTTTGTCATTTCCTTAAAAGCAGTCCCGCTAAGACCAAGATTAAATGCTATTCTTCTAGCCTGAAAAGGTAAAATTCCTGTTGCAGGATCGATCTCTTCAGTAAAAATTAAATGCGGAGTTTCTTCAGCAACAGTTTCGATATCCACACCACCTTCAGTAGAATACATGATCATATTACGTCCAGTAGCACGATTTAGTAAAACAGACATATAATATTCTTCTGGCTCACTATCTCCTGGGTAATAAACATCCTCTGCTACATATACCTGATGAACTTTTTTACCTTCAGCAGAAGTTTGAGGAGTTACTAGATTCATCCCAATGATCTCTCCTGCGATCTGCTCTACTTCTTTTAGGTTTTTTGCAAGCTTAACACCGCCACCTTTACCACGACCACCAGCGTGAACCTGTGCTTTGATCACATGCCATCCAGTCCCGGTTTGTTCTGTTAATTCTTTTGCGGCTTTTACAGCTTCTTCTGCAGTTTGGGCTACGATCCCTCTTTGAGTACGTACTCCAAAGCTACCTAGAATTTCTTTTCCTTGATATTCGTGTATATTCATAATCAGGTATTTCTTCAGTTTTAATTATGGTAAACAAAAGTAACAAATGTAAAAGTATTAGACCAACAAATTTTCCTTAAGATTGAAATAAAGCCGGCTAAATTCAAGGATTTAGTGCTAGATCACATAATATTTTCTATTAGACTATAAGGTTATCGTAAATAATGCCAAGTATTTTCTTATTTCTGCGGATTCTCAACTATTTTTGCGCTTTTATTTCAAACTCAATTAATCGCTTCAATTTAAAGCATTAATAGGGAGTTGAATTTTAAATAGTTAACAGCTTCCCTAACCTGGGAATAATTAGGATAGCATATGAATAAAGGATTAATCGCATTAGCTATAGGTGGATTTGGTATAGGAATGACCGAGTTTGTAATTATGGGAATTCTACCAGATGTTGCCACAGCTTTAGATATTAGCATTCCGCAGGCAGGACATTTTATTTCGGCTTACGCTCTAGGTGTTGTTGTGGGTGCTCCACTTTTAACCGGTATCGGCGGCAAATGGCCGGCACATAAAACCTTACTTTTCTTAATGCTATGGTTTACGGTCTTTAATTCTTTATCTGCCTTTGCAGATAGTTATACGCTTTTACTTATTTCTAGATTTTTATCAGGATTACCCCATGGTGCATTCTTTGGGATTGGTGCCGTTGTGGCCAGCAAACTGGCGAAACCGGGCAAAGAGGCCAGAGCCATTGCTACCATGTTTACAGGACTTACTTTGGCAAATGTGATTGGTGTCCCTCTTGGAACTTATTTTGGACATAATTTTAGCTGGAATGTTGCCTTTATGCTGGTAGGTATCGTGGGCATTTGTGCTATACTTGGGATTAAGTTTTGGATGCCAGAGCTTCCAAAAAGTTCGCCAGATGGAATCGCGAAAGATTTTAAAGTTTTAAAGAAATTAGAGCTTTGGATGGTTATTTTACTTACAACCATTGGTACCGGAGGTTTCTTTGCATGGTATAGTTATATCGCTCCTTTAATTACTGAAGTTGCCGGACATCCTGAAACTATCGTTAGTTACGCCATGATCCTCGCAGGTTTAGGAATGGTAACAGGTAATTTTATAGGAGCCAAATTAGCTGAAAGCTTCTCTCCTATTTACGCAGTATTAATCGCTCTTATTTTGATGGTAATAGCTTTAGTGTCTAATACCTATCTCGCCTATGATAAAATTGGTGTTTTGGTAATGACATTTTTAATTGGAACGATTGCTTTTTGCCTTTCTACACCAGTACAAATGGCGGTGATCAATTCGGCTAAAGGATCAGAGATGCTGGGATCTTCCCTAAATCAAAGTGCTTTTAATATGGGAAATGCTTCTGGTGCTTACTTGGCAGGCTTACCTATCGCTGCAGGTTACGCATATACATCTGCAGATCTTGTAGGTGCAGGGATGGCCAGTGCAGGTATCGTGATCACTTTTGTAGTTATTTACATACGAAAGAAGAATAAAAAAGCCACCCAAACCGCACAGTCTTAAATCTACAGAAATAACAAATTGTTTGAATTCGTTATTTTTTTAGCATTCTTTTGCTAAGGAAACAAATAGCCCTGTATTTTTGGCTTCAGAAAAAATTAGAGAATAGAAATGACAAATCAAGATCTTCTTGCTATTGCCGCCGATTATGGTAGCCCTGTTTATGTGTATGATGCTGAAAAAATCGAGGCGCAGTATAAACGTCTTACCAATGCTTTTAGCAGCGTTAAAAACCTAAGAATTCATTATGCGGTAAAGGCGCTTTCTAATATTTCTGTTCTTAAACTTTTAAATACTTTGGGCAGCGGTCTTGATACAGTAAGTATTCAGGAAGTACAACTAGGTATAAAAGCGGGTGTAGATCCTTCTAAAATTATTTTTACACCAAATGGGGTTTCTTTAGAAGAAATTGAAGAGGTGGCAAAACTTGGCGTTCAGATCAATATTGATAATCTATCAATCTTAGAACAATTTGGAAGTCGCCATCCTAAAACTCCCGTTTGTATAAGGATCAATCCTCATGTGATGGCTGGAGGAAATTCTAAAATTTCTGTTGGACATATCGATTCTAAATTTGGAATCTCTATTCATCAAATGCCTTTATTAAAGAGGATTGTTGAAAATACCGGGATGACCATTAACGGAATTCACATGCATACCGGTAGTGATATTCTGGATATCCAAGTGTTTATTCAGGCTTCTGAAATTTTATTTGACGCCGCTAAAAACTTTAAGAATCTTGAATTTATTGACTTTGGAAGCGGATTTAAAGTGCCATACAAACCTGGTGATATTGAAACCGATATTGAAGAATTAGGCGCCCAGCTTTCTAAAAAATTTAAAGCTTTTTGTGCCGAATATGGTAAAGAACTCACACTTGCTTTCGAGCCAGGAAAATATTTGGTTAGCGAATCTGGAAAGTTTTTAGCGAAAGTGAATGTGATCAAACAAACAACATCGACGGTTTTTGCAGGTATCGATACTGGTTTTAATCATTTGATCAGACCAATGTTCTATGGTTCACATCACGAAATTCATAATATTTCGAATCCTAACGGAAAACAACGATTCTATTCGGTTGTAGGATATATTTGTGAAACCGATACTTTTGCATCTAATCGCAGAATTACCGAAATTACTGAAGGAAACGTTCTTGCATTTAGTAATGCCGGAGCCTATTGTTATTCAATGTCCAGCAATTTTAATTCTAGATTCCGCCCTGCTGAAATTTTATGGTACAATGGCGAAGCTCATCTTATTAGAGAAAGAGAAACATTTGATGACCTTTTAAGACACCAGGTAGAACTAGACTTCACCGCTAAAAAAGAAAAATAAGCTTCAGCTTAAATTCTCATTATAAAAAAGAGGAGCAAATTCATCTATTTTCAAAGCTAATAATAGATGAATTTTGTTCCTTTTTCGTCTTACTTCTTCCTTTTTAAATGTTAAAATTAAGATTATTTTAAGATACCTGAATTAATCTAGAATTTTCCAAAAGCCCCGCTATTGCTTCATCTGGAAACTTTTAATGATTTTTTCAGAAATGAATATTTAATATTTAGGTGGAATTTAATTAACACAAACTTAATTTTGTCTTATATTTTTATTATATTCGTAAGACCAAACACTTTAACATTGTATTATGAATTTTATAGATCAAGAATTACAATTCTTTATTTTACAGTCGTTAGGATTGCTGGCTATAATTTTTCCGGCATTTTGTATACTGAGTATTGTAAGGAATTCTAATTCATTTAAAAAGAAGATGCGATTGATGTGGACTTTGGTTGTGATTCTAATCCCTATTGTAGGATCATTCCTTTACCTATCGATCGGAAGAGAACAAGTTTTAAACACAGAGATTCAGTCAAATATTTAATATTGACTATAACGTTTTCGACCAAAATAAAAACTCCTGCCATAAGCAGGAGTTTTTATTTTTACTGAAATTTCTTTTCTACTTGCTGTAGACTTTATTTTCCTGTTCGGCCACTCGAATGAATGTGGTTCTTTTAGTTAATTCTTTTAATCTAGCTGCACCAACATAGGTACAAGTGCTTCTAATTCCGCCTAAAATATCCTGTAACGTATTTTCAACGGGACCGCGATAAGGCACCTCAACGGTTTTACCCTCGCTCGCTCGATATTCAGCAACACCACCAGCGTGTTTATCCATCGCGGTAGAAGAACTCATTCCGTAGAAACGTTTAAATTTTTCTCCATCTAATTCGATAATATCACCTCCACTCTCATCATGACCTGCTAGCATTCCACCAAGCATCACAAAATCGGCTCCAGCACCAAAAGCTTTCGCTACATCTCCAGGAATAGCACAACCCCCATCACTAATTATTTGTCCGCCCAAACCATGAGCAGCGTCTGCACATTCGATGATTGCTGATAATTGCGGATAGCCAACACCTGTTTTAACACGAGTGGTACAAACAGATCCTGGTCCAATCCCAACTTTTATAATATCTGCGCCAGCAATAAGTAATTCCTCTACCATTTCTCCAGTAACCACGTTCCCCGCAATGATCACTTTATCTGGATAACTTTCACGTGTATTTTTTACAAATTCAACAAAATGTTCAGAATAGCCATTCGCAACATCTATACATATAAATTTTAAATCTTCAGATAGCGATAAGATCTCCTTTAGCTTTTTAGAATCTTCTTTTCCTGTTCCAGTACTTATAGCTATGTAATTTTTAAGATCTACAGGAGTTTCTTTTAAAAATGAAGACCATTCTTCTATCGAATAATGTTTATGGATCGCAGTAAACAATTTTCTATCTGCCAGCTTTTTAGCTATTTCAAAAGTACCAACGGTATCCATATTAGCGGCCATAACAGGCACGCCCGTCCATTTTATATTGCTATGTAAAAATGTATATTCTCTTTCTAAACTCACCTGAGACCTACTTTTTAAAGTAGATCGTTTAGGTCGTATCATTACATCTTTAAATCCAAGTTTTAAATCATGCTCAATTCTCATTCATCTTTTAATTTGGTTACTCTCAAAAATAGACCTTAGTTTTCTAAAATTTCAGCTTTAATTTGTAAAATTCTATACTTAAGCTTTAAAAATCTTCCAACTTGCTGTTATTCACTTCTATCCAATATCCATCCGGATCCTGAAAATATATTTGTTTTACACCATCTGGACGTGTATTGGTAGTATCTGGTGTACCTTTACTATTTTCGAACGGAACATTTTTATTCCGAAGAAATACTATAAATTCATCTAAATTCGAAGTATTAAACGCCAGGTGAACTCCTTTGTTCTTCTGGGGTTTCTCAGCACTTTCAATTAAATGGATCTGTACATCGTTATCGGCTTTTACCCATTTAAACTTCTCACCTAAACCAGCATTATAAATTTCCTTAAACCCCATAATATCTCGATAAAATTCTAGAGAAATCTTCAAATCCTGCACAAGTAATGCATCATGATCTTTTTTCAAACCGAAATTATCTTTAGTATCCATCCTATAATATTTTAAAGTTTTACTTTTTCTAAAATGCAAGATAAACAGATTTAATATTATCCCGCTTGTTACTACTTTTATGAAAATCCTCTTGAAACTGTTTTCTGCGGAAAGCAAAAATGATAACTTTACCAGAAAAGTTGAGATCTTGAAGAAAATTGAAATTTTAGAAAAAAAAGTATTATCTAAAGAATGGGCAACCCTAAATGAATACGTTTATAGCTTTGAACGTAAAGACGGTACGAAACAGGTCCATAATCGAGAAGTTTACGACAAGGGAGATGGTTCTGCGATCATTCTTTACAACAAAGAAACCAATAAGGTCATTTTAACCAGACAATTCAGAATTCCGACTTATGTAAATGGAAATAATGACGGTTATATGATCGAAGCCTGTGCAGGACTTTTAGATGGACTTACACCCGAAGAATGTGTCGTAAAAGAGACTGAAGAAGAGACCGGGTTTAAAATAGAAACGCCTAAAAGGTTATTCCATTCTTATATGGTAGCCGGTGCCGTGACAGAAATAATTTACTTCTTCGTTGCTCCTTACGATGAATCTATGAAAGTTGCAAAAGGTGGTGGTTTAGAAGACGAAGGTGAAGAAATCGAGGTTTTAGAATATGATTTTAACGAAGCCTATAACATGATTTTTACAGGCGAAATCATAGACGCCAAAACGATCATGCTCTTGCAACATATGAAAATCGAAAAAATAATGGATTAATTTTGGATTCGTATAAAAATTTAGTGCTTTTGATGCCTTTTAGAGGATATTAACACTTTTAACAACAGTTTTACCAATTTTAAACATATATTGCACACATACCGAAAATAACCCTATTCTAACTAAAAATTGTTTGGAGCTTTAAGCTCCTAACCTAACCATCAAACCGGCCTTTTATGCCACGCATGAAAAAACAACGAATATTAGGAACTGTGTCACTAATATTCGCACTGATTATTTTTGAATTAGATAGAAGCGGAGATCTTGTTTTGGTATCTGGAGCACTACTCGGCTTAGGTGTTAGCTTATTTTTTATTCCGCTTACTAAAAAAGTGCTCTAACTTTCCTTTTATAATTTAGTTTTACTAAATTTCCTCCACAGTTTATTGAGCCGATTTTTGCGAGATCTTTGAGCATCTTTTTAGTTCTTTCGTAGAATAACCTGAAAGATGATATTTCGTAACGCCTCTTTATTTCTGCCCAATCGGTTAACCAATTCAAAATATGACCAATAGAGTTTATTGTGACGAAGAGGAGTTTGTAAATATAGATTTCCAAAAAACAAGTTTTAAAAAAGGGGATTATGAGTATTGCTTTTTTAAAAACTGCAATTTCAATACTGTAAATCTATCGGCCATAAGCTTTTCTGAATGTGAATTTGTGGATTGCGACTTCAGCAATGCAAACATTAAAAATGTACAATTCAATCAGATAAATTTCGAAAATTGTAAGCTTATAGGTTTAGGTTTTGATGGCTGTAACGATTTTTTACTTTCTTTTCAATTTCATCACTGCTCTTTAGATTTTTCTTCTTTTTACAATCTAAAGTTGAAGAATACTTTTTTTGAAAGTTGCTCACTAAAAGAAGTTGATTTTACAGAAGCCGATTTTTCAGAGTCAACATTTAGCAACTGTAACTTACAGGGAGCTATTTTCGAAAATACCAATCTCCAGAAATGTGATTTTAGATCGGCCACAAACTATAATATCCATCCCGCCGAAAATCAGATCTCTAAGGCCATTTTTGCTTCAGATAATTTAAGCGGACTATTACAAAGTTTCAATATAAAGATTGAATAATATGATCCACGGAACACACAATGCTATAGAAGATCCTAGAAATGCCAATATAAAAATCATGATAAACGATGATCTTTATGATCGACAGGATGCCAAAATATCTGTTTTTGACAGCGGTTATTTAGTTGGTGATGGTATTTGGGAGGCTTTTAGATTGCATAATGGTCATCTGGCATTTTCAGATATGCATCTAAATCGATTGTGGAGTGCTGCTGGCAGCGTTGGAATGAGCTTTCCTTTTAGCAAAAAAGAATTACTCGATAAAGTATGGAAAGTTATCCAGGCAAACAACATGCAGGATAATGTTCATGTTAGAGTTATGATTACTCGCGGTATTAAAAAAACGCCATCACAAGATCCAAGATTAACCATTAGTGGTCCTAATGTCGTCATTATTGCTGAACATAAAAAAGCAAGTGAAAACAGTAAAGAAAAAGGAATTACTTTATTTACCAGCACTATAAGACGAGGAAGCCCAGATTATTTAGACCCACGTTTAAACTGCCACTCTAAACTTCACGAAGTTCAGGCATTGGTGCAGGCGATCGAAGCCGGCGCAGACGAGGCTCTTATGCTAGATATTAATGGTTTTGTGAGTACCTGTAACGCAACTAACTTTTTTATAGTACGTGATAATGAAGTTTGGACTTCTACCGGAGAATACTGCATGAACGGCATCACACGCCAAAATATTATTAGAGTTTGCGAAAAGCATAATGTGGTTTGTAGGCAGAAAAACTTTTCTTTATTTGATGTATACAGCGCAGACGAAGCTTTTGTTACCGGAACTTTTGGCGGACTCACACCAGTTACTAAAATCGATGGCCGTATTATTGGTAAAGGTATATACGGTGAGTTTACCAAAAAACTAAGCAATTTTTACGAGCTATTGATCGAAGAAGAATGCGCTTAGAAACACCTAATATTAGCAACTAACCAAGATGATTAAACCAGATATTAAAAGAATATGCCTTTGGTCCTGCCCTCGTAATATTTCTACGGCGACCATGTATTCTTTTGCTCAGCGTAGGGATACCAAAGTATATGACGAACCTCTTTATGGCTATTATCTAAAAGAAACCAATGTCGCAGCTTATCATCCGGGAGCACAGGAAATTATTGATAGCATGGAATGTGACGGACATAAAGTTGTAGAGATGATGCTCTCTAACACAGAAAAACCTGTGCTATTTTTTAAGAATATGACGCATCATCTATTGAATCTGGACACTTCTTTTCTTAAAGAGGTAACAAACGTATTACTTACTAGAGATCCCAGAGACATGATTCCGTCTTTCCACCAGGTGATCAAAAATACAACAATGCAGGATGTTGGTTATTCAGCGCATACTGAAATTTTAAAAGAACTGGATAAATTAAATGCTGAAACTATCGTCCTGGATTCTACAGAAACCTTAAAAGATCCTGAAGCTAAACTCAAAAAGCTATGTGATTTTATAGGAATTCCATTTGAAGAAAATATGCTACACTGGGAAACGGGGCCATTACCAGAAGATGGAGTTTGGGCACCACATTGGTATAATAATGTACATAATTCTACCGGTTTCAATAAATATGAACCAAAAGAAAAAGAAGTTCCAAAACAATTAAAACCCCTTTTGGAAGAATGTATTCCGCATTACGAAGTTTTAAAACAACGCTCAATTTAGATAATTTCAGAAATAATTATATTTGAAATTCGCTCGCTAACTTAACAAACATGCAAGAACGTTTAGACATCATCAATATTTTCAAATTTAATAAAAAGGAAATAGACGATTATGATAAGAAAATTAAAAGACTAAAAAGATGGTCTTATTTTATCCTTTTTTACTGTGTACTTGCATGGTCGCTTATTCTTATTACAATTGTTTTGGATATTACTACCAATACTACGCTTTTGGTATGGGCAGAAGCTGGCGTTTTGGTAATGATGGCAATCGTTGCTTTAACTTTTTGCTCTAAGATACTGAGCCAAATTCAATTAATTAAACACGAAAAATTTCTTCTGAAAAAACCTAAGATCACCTCAACAAATAATGAGGATTTCAAAAAACTAGTAAAAAAGGCAAATCTTAGATTTTATCCTGAAGTTCCCTTAGCAGTACTGGGAATTATCGTTTTTATCGCGGCGGTACTTATCACCGGTTTTAAGGATATGGCATATAGCGCTATGATTTGGGAATATGCTAAGATCGTAATTGTACTCTTCTTTTTGATCGAAGTTGTTTCTATCTTTAAACTACAAAAAGATTTAAAAGAAAACATTAGTAAAGCCGAATCTTCACAGGGATGAAAAATGATTCTCTAACACCAGATAATTTTATATTGAATCTGCCAGAAGATAGGCAGCTAAAACTGCAGAAGTTAAGAGAAGTTATAAAACAAAATCTTCCTAAAGGCTTTGAAGAAACCATGAATTACGGCATGATAGGCTATGTTGTGCCACACTCAATATACCCAGATGGATATCATTGCGATCCTTCGATGCCATTTCCTTTTATAAATATTGCCTCTCAAAAAAATCATATCACCGTATATCACCTTGGGATGTACGCCCAGCCTAAACTTTTAGAATGGTTTTTGGATGAGTTTAAAAAATTTAGTCCAAAAAAGCCGAATATGGGTAAAAGCTGTATTCGATTTAGTAAGACACAAGAAATTCCGTATCAATTAATTGGAGAATTGGCATCAAAATTGAAACCTTTAGAATGGATTGCGATATACGAGTCGCAAACAAGAAAAAAGTAAGTTTATTGTCTATAGGTCGGGATTTAACATCCTAAAGTTGAAGGCTGTTAAAACCCTCTAAAATTCTAGATTCTTAACAAAATTTGTTTTGAAGGCCAACGATTAAATTATAGGTTTACTGGATATTAATTAAAGAAAAACGACAAAATTTATGTTTAAGTCTAAAAAAATTGCAGGTTTACTATTTGTTTTTGCCCTAGTAACAGGTTCGGCTGCGATAGCTCAAGACCCTACAATGCAGCAACAGCAAACAGTAGATGTAGATGTAAGTGATGCAGAACTTTCTAAATTTGCCAAAGCATATCAAGGATTAAGAATGATGAACCAACAGGTAAATCAAAAAATGATGAAAACTGTACAGGACGGTGGTTTAGAAGTGCAACGTTTTAACGAAATTCACCAGGCTAGTCAGGATCCTAATAAAGAAGTAGAAGCTAGTGAAGAAGAATTAGAAAAGCACAAAACAATTCTTACTGAAATTGAAAGTATGCAGGGTGATTTTCAGAAAAAAATGGAAACCACAATTAAAGATCAGGGATTAACTGTAGAAAGATACCAAAAACTGGCAATGGCATTACAGTCTGATCAAGAATTACAAACACGTTTACAAAAAATGATGCAACAGGGACAAGGATAAAACCCAATGCAACTTTTAAGATATAAAGCAGCAATTGAAATTGCTGCTTTTTTTATGAATGAATTTGAAAGAACTCTTCAATTTTAAATGCAATTTAACAGCTACTCTTTTTAACAAATCTCAGCTTTACGTAAATTGAGTTAAAATAAAATTGTGAAGTCACAAATAATCAAGATCACATATATTCTCTTTGCATTATGCTGTATCTTCCCCAGGATTTGTGAAGCCCAAGACATGAAGCAGAAAGACAGTTTAAAATTTACTAATAAGGAAGTACCAGATATTATTTGGCGTGAAGCTTACGTAGCACTCTCCCATTATCCCGAATTAAAGGACACGCCTATAACTTTTAGATTTAAAAATAATATTAAAAAGTCCTTTATGCAGGCGCAACCCAGCTTTTCTGGAATTTTCAAAAATCGTAAGAAAAGAGGGTATTTTGTGTTTATAAATAAAGAAATAAAAATTGAAGACGAAGTTTTTACCGTTACTGATGCTCCAAAAGACGTTATAATTGGTTGGATTGGCCACGAGCTTGGTCATATTATGGATTACAGAAATCGTAGCGGAATAAATATGCTTTGGTTTGGTGTAAAATATCTTACTTCGCACAATTATATTCGTGAAGCTGAAAGAGCCGCAGATACTTACGCGGTAAATCACGGACTTGGTAAATACATCATTGCGACCAAAGATTTCATTCTAAATCAATCTGATCTTTCTGAAAAATATAAGAATAGAATAAAGAAGCTCTACTTATCTCAAGAAGAGATCGTAGAGCTTGTCGAAGATCTTGACGAACTTGAAGAAGAAGCCAAGGAAAAAGACTAAAACTAATATTTGTTAGATTTCAGCTCTTTTTCAACAAAAGCTTCAAATTCAGCAAACTTTTCTTCGTCCATTACCTTTTCCATTTTTACCTGTCCGCCTTTCTTTTTATTCGCGCCACTCCATTCAGGAAAAATTGTTGGAGGCACTACAGTTACCTTAACTCCTTTTAAAGCCTTACTTCTGGCAACCCCGTAATTTTTATTTGCATCTTTAAGACTCTGGTCTAAAGCCTCGGCAAGTTCTTCTTCTGATGCCGAAGTTTCTGTACCCAAATACCATGAATGATAAAATTCTCCATCTTCAAAACGTTTAGCTGCGATGGTAAACTCTGGAATCTTGATATCAAATTTCTCTTCTAACTCCTGAACAGCATCATTCATTTTATTTACTGAAAGTTGAGACCCCACTACATTCAGGAAAAATTTGGTTCTTCCGGTAATTCGTATCTCGTGTTTTTGTTTATCGGTAAATTTAATGGTGTCTCCTATAATATATCGCCATGCACCAGAAACTGTACTAATTAAGAGCACATAATCCTTTTCTTCTTCCACCTCATTTAAAGGAACCACTGGAGCATCGTCGGTTAAAGATCCATCCTGATTTATATAATCTGGCTCAAACGGAACGAATTCAAAATAAACACCGTTATCAAGAATCAATTTCATGCTATGCGTATCTGGACGCTCTTGTAATGCCAAAAAGCCTTCTGAAGCTAAATAAGTATCGATTACCTGTACAGGTTTTCCTAACAACGCATTAAAACTTTTTTCGTAAGGTTCAAAAGCGACTCCACCGCTGGCATAAACCTGAAGGTTTGGCCAAACATCATGAATATTATCAACTTTATGATATTCGATTACTTTCTTCATCATTAATTCCATCCACGATGGGATACCACTTAAGGCACCTATATCCCAGTTTTTCGCATTCTTCGCGATTCTTTCTACACGCTTATCCCAATCTTCTATCTTCGCGATCTCTTCGCCGGGTTTGTAATAACTTCTAAACCAAAATGGAATATTACTAGCGCTAATTCCGCTAATTTCACCTTCTTCATGATCACCTTCATGTTGTAGATCTGTAGAACTACCAAGCATCATGATCTCTTTTTCGAAAAACTCTGGTTCTAATTCGAAATTCGATAAAGCACCAACTTGTTTTATACCGGCATTTCTAATGCTTTCTACCATTTCGTCTGTCACAGGAATTCGTTTACTGGACTTCCCGGTAGTTCCAGAGCTTAATGCGAAGTAATGAGGTTTACCCGGCCAGGTAATATCTTCTGCTCCCTCATGTATTTGTGACCACCAGCGCTCGTTTAGCTTATTGTAATCAAAATAAGGAATACTTTCAGCAAATGCTTCTGCCATATTATTTGATGATAATATTTCAGAGAATTTATAGAATTTTCCAAAGGCGGTATCCTTTGCTTTTTCTAATAAATTTTTAAGTACATCTTGTTGTGCTTTTACAGCATCTGGTTCAGAAACAATAGTATCTCTTAAATCTATAAGACCTTTAATAATCGATCCTCTAATAGCCATTTTTTGGTCGTTTTTATTTGAGATGGAAGATACTCAAATCTCGAATTTCCACGTTCCAAAATGATTTCATTTATATAATTTTTAACGCTAAATGACATTATAATCAGTCATCTAACCAATTTATCATTATGAATCATAAATAATTGCAAATGTTTTCTAACCTATAGCAATTTTAATTTATTTTTTTGTTTATTTTGCCCGTTGATTATTACGGCCCTAAAAAAATATTAATTAAGTACCCTACATTTTATGAGTACAACTACTACACAGAAATCTTCAAGGTATCCTATGGTTTCTTACGAAGAAGCTTCAGAAGAAGTTAAATCGATTTATGACGATACCAAAAAAACCCTACAACTACCGTTTGTTTTAAACTGGTTTAAATGCCAGGGTGGCAACGCGACACTCTTAGAAGGAAACTGGAACAAATTGAAAAACACCTTAATGAAAGGTGATGTTCCTAACGTTTTAAAGCAGCTTATTATTTATAACGTATCAAAATCTAGAGGCTGCAACTATTGCTCACATGCACACGGGATTTTTGCTGATAGTATGAGTTCTATGATCTCTGAAGAAGAAGGTTTTAAAGCTACAGAAAATATTGATTCTCCATCAATGCCGGCAAGTTATAGAAAAGCGGTCACTATCGTGACAAAAGCAGCTTTGCAGCACAGTGAAATTTCTGACGAAGATTTTGCTGAACTTGAAGCCGTTGGATTTTCCAGCGCTGAAATTCAGGAATTAATGGCACAGGCAGATTTGGTAAATATGCTAAACACCATTGCAGATGTTTCTGGAATTAAAATTGATAACGAACTTTTAGAAACTCCGGAATAAACATCGGTGATTTGCTTTAATGTCATCTATCCAAAATAACGTATCGCAATTATATAGAATAACCTACGAGGCTTATTCTAAGTTTGCTAACGGAATTAATGGATGCACAAGTTTTCCTGAGATAGGAAAAGTAGTAGAAAAGCATTTAAAGTATATCTTAAACTTTCATGTCATCAAACTGCTTATTGAGAAAGATAATATTCTTTTTGAGTATTCTTTATGCGGAAGTGACATTTGGTTTAAACAAAAGAAACTGGAAGATTTAAGCCAGGAAGAATTAAATCTTGCTAAAACAGGTATTCCCATAAGAACAAGTAATATACCCAAGGATATTGCAGATGGTAGATTAGATATTTCTAAACTTAAAAATCCACAATTATGGGCATGGCTTTTTAATAAAGATGATCACAAAATGATCGTTTCTTTAGTCGCCGATGAAAACCGTGTTTTTACCAGTAGAGATATTGAAATATTGAAACTGGCTGCAGACTGTTTTGATGCTAAGTTTAAAGAGTTAAATCTTAAAAGAGAATTAGCAAAGAAAAACAGAATCCTGGAAGGTGCACTTACCACGATTCAGGATCAAAATGCAGAAATTAGTAAGATCAATAAAAATCAAAAAAAGATAATTCGAAAAAGAACTGAAGAGATCTTGAAAAAGAATGAAAAACTTTTAAAGATCTCTGTACTTAATGCTCATAATGTAAAAGAGCCATTATCCAGGATCCAGGGAATTATTGATTTATTTGATATAATGGACGATCAAAGTTGCAGAGAAGAATTGTTACCCAGGTTAAAATCTTCTGTGGACGAAATGGATGTGATCGTAAGAGAAGTAATAGAAATGGCTTCTAAAGAATTAATAGAATTAAAAGCAAAAGAATGACCCCAATTATCTTAGTTGATGATCAACCCATCGCTAATTTTATTACCAAGAAATTATTGGAAATAGAAGGTTATAAAGAAAATGTAAAAGATTATACAGACGCTTTAAGTGCCTTTGAAAATATAAAAGCTGAAGCTTCTGCAATTATCTTTTTAGATCTTAATATGCCGGTAATGTCTGGATGGGATTTTTTAGAGGAAATGAAAAAATTTGGTCTTTCCCATAAAACTATTATTCTTTCGTCGAGCACCAGCGAATTGGATATTGAAAAAGCAAAACAGTATCCATGCGTGATCGATTATGTGGTAAAACCACTTAACAAGATGAAATTCAATAAAATATCAAGTTATTTAAAAGCTGGATAAAATTATAATTTTTATATAGTAAACTACCTCAGGGCAAGCCCTTGAGGCATTTTTTTGAAAACCGTCTTTGTATTGAGGCAAGCCTCGGAGCATTTAATCTCGATTATCGAGTAAAGCCACAAAGCTAATCTTAACTTTGTGGCTTTATTTTTTCAATATGAATAGCAATCAGGAAGAGTTATTAAAATTGGCTTATACCAAAATGCCATTTGGTAAGTATAAAGACTGGTATTTATCAGATATTCCAGAACCCTACTATGTGTGGTTCAATAAAAAAGGTTTTCCTGCTGGCAAATTTGGAGATCAGCTACGACAGGTGCATGAACTAAAAGTAAATGGAATGGAATTTTTGCTGAAAGAGATTAGAAAAAGATATCCTAGAAATCGCTAATTTCAATCCTATATAAAGTAAAATTTCTTCTAAAACATTAGATTTAAATAGACTTAAAGAAAGCTTAAATATTAGCCTTTAAATTTAGCTGCTTTTTCTATTCTTCTTCGTAATTTAGCGCCCTGAATAATTGGAACGCTTCAAACACTCTTTTAAAATGGCCGAAACCAAGTATATATTTGTTACCGGTGGCGTTTCCTCTTCTTTAGGAAAAGGGATAATCGCAGCATCTTTAGCAAAATTATTACAAGCTCGTGGCTTTAGAACCACTATTCAGAAACTAGATCCCTACATCAATGTAGATCCGGGAACTCTAAATCCATACGAACATGGCGAATGTTATGTGACTGAAGATGGAGCAGAAACAGATCTTGATCTTGGCCATTACGAGCGATTTTTAAATGTAAACACTTCTCAGGCAAATAACGTGACTACTGGTAGAATCTACCAAAGTGTGATCGAAAAAGAGCGCCGTGGAGAATTCTTAGGAAAAACCGTACAAGTTGTACCGCATATCACGAACGAAATAAAAGAACGTATCCAGATTCTTGGTAAAAAGAAGGAATATGATATAGTGATTACTGAAATTGGTGGTACTGTTGGCGACATCGAGTCTTTACCATACATTGAAGCAGTTCGCCAATTAAAATGGGAATTGGGAGATGAAAATGCATTGGTTATTCATCTAACTTTAGTTCCGTTTTTATCGGCTGCCGGAGAGCTTAAAACCAAGCCTACCCAACATAGTGTAAAAACTTTGATGGAAAGCGGACTTAAAGCTGATATCCTGGTTTGTAGAACAGAGCACGAACTATCAGACGATATTCGACGAAAACTGGCTATATTTTGTAATGTTAGGCAAGAAGCTGTAATCCAGTCTATCGATGCGCCTACCATTTACGATGTTCCAAATTTAATGCTGAAGGAAGGTTTAGATACCGTAACCCTGAAGAAATTAGATTTACCAGACGAAACTACTCCTAATTTAGACCAGTGGAATCAATTTCTTGATCGACATAAAAATCCAAAAGCAGAAATAAGAATTGGTCTTATTGGGAAATATGTAGAACTTCAGGATTCTTACAAATCAATCTTAGAAGCCTTTATTCATGCTGGTGCAGAGAATGAAGTTAAAGTTATTGTTGAAAGTATTCATTCAGAATTTATAAACGAGAATACCATCAAGAACAAAATTTCGCATTTAGATGGTGTTTTAGTTGCTCCAGGTTTTGGGGAACGTGGTATTGAAGGAAAAATCGACGCGGTACAATTTGCCCGAGAAAATAAATTACCATTCCTTGGGATTTGTTTAGGTATGCAAATGGCAGTAATCGAATTTGCTCGAAATGTACTTCAGTTAAAAGGTGCCAATTCTACAGAGATGGATCAATCTACCAAACATCCTGTGATCGACATCATGGAAGAGCAAAAAAACATTACCCACATGGGTGGTACAATGCGTCTTGGTGCCTGGGATTGTCATTTAAAAGAAGGATCTGCAATTCATGAGGTTTATGGTAAGGCAGATATTAAAGAGAGACATAGACATCGCTACGAATACAACAACAAATACAAAGAGCAGTTAGAAAAAGCAGGAATGCTAAGCACAGGAATTAACCCTGAAACCGGACTTGTAGAAGTTGTAGAGCTTAAAGACCATCCTTGGTTTGTAGGTGTTCAATATCACCCAGAATATAAAAGTACGGTAGCAAGTCCTCATCCATTATTTGTTGCCTTTGTAAAAGCCGCTTACGAATACTCGAAAAAGAAATCTTAATGCCAGTTTGGCATTAAATAAAATATTGGTCATTTTTTTGACTAATGATAAGGACATCAAATAAAAATCCTTTTTAAGGGTTTAAGTTTTTAGGAAAATATAGAATGGAAGAAAAGAAGATTGATATCCAATCCATCATTGGATTTATTTTAATTGGGGGAATTTTAATCTGGATGTTGTACACCAATAGTCTGGAACAACCACAAGAAGAAACAAATACTCCCGCAAGTACAGAAGAGATTGCATCTCCTGCAAATTCTAATCAGCAATTAGCAAACCAAAACAACGCTAATACCCCAGCAACAGATTCGGCTGCCATTGCACAGGCGCAAAGCAGACTTGGAGCCTTTGGGTATTCGGCTACATTAGCTTCAGCAGAAGATAACACAACAGTTATAGAAAATGATGTATTGCGTTTAGAGGTTGCAAATAAAGGTGGTTATATAGAAGAAGCTGTTTTAAAAAATTACAAAACATACGATTCTATCCCTGTTTATCTGGTTAAAGATGGTAATGCAAAATTCAATATTAATTTTACCACTACAGATGGTAGAACTTTAGATACTGAAAATCTATATTTTGAGCCAAGTATTTCTCAAAGTGGAGACGATCAGGTATTATCGATGAAATTAAAGGTTTCTGAAACCGAATATCTGGAATTTCGTTACGCCTTAAAACCTGGTGAATATATGACAGATTTCAATATTCGTTCACAGGGACTTGCCAGTACTTTTAATGCTTCACAACCTATTAATCTAAACTGGGAATTAAAAGGTTACCGTCACTCCAAAAGTATCTCTTATGAAAATAAGTATACTGTTTTAGCATACGAATATGAAGGCGATAAATATGACGATCTTGGGCATGGTGATGATGAAGAAACCGATGAGGACATATCCTACATCGCTTATAAGCAACATTTCTTTAGTTCTATTTTATTAACGGACACTCCGTTTAAGAATGCCAGATTCCAGTCAAATAATTTAGTTGAAGACGAAGAAGTTGATACTACATTTACTAAAGCTTTTGCTACCAATTTACCTTTAGAGCTTCAAGGCGGTGAGTTAAATTATAATATGAATTGGTACTACGGGCCAACAGATTATAAGCTTCTTAAAGAATATGATAGAAACCTTGATGAAATCGTACCACTAGGATGGGGAATCTTTGGATGGATCAATAAATATGTTTTCATTCCTTTCTTTGCATTTTTAAGTGGTTTCTTACCAAGCTACGGTCTAGCGATCATTGTAATGACCATAGTAGTAAGAATTGTACTTTCTCCTGTTACTTATAAATCGTATCTATCTCAGGCAAAAATGAAGGTTTTACGTCCTGAAATTAACGAGATCAACGAGAAGTATAAGGATAATGCGATGAAAAAGCAGCAGGAAACTATGAAGCTGTACAGTAAAGCAGGTGCCAGCCCAATGAGTGGATGTTTGCCAGCTTTAATGCAGATTCCTATTTTCTATGCGTTATTCCAATTCTTCCCAAGTGCATTTCAGTTAAGACAAAAGAACTTTCTTTGGGCAGACGATTTATCAAGTTATGATGTTATTGCAGAGTTACCATTCCACATTCCGTTTTATGGTGATCACGTAAGTTTGTTCCCAATTTTGGCCTCTGTAGCAATATTCATCTACATGCAAATGACCACGGGACAAAGCATGCAGGCTAACCAACAACCGGGTATGCCAAACATGAAGTTCTTAATGTACCTGTCTCCTATCATGATGTTATTTTTCTTTAACAACTATGCTAGTGGATTATCATTATACTACTTTACATCTAACTTAATTACTATCGGGATTATGTTAGTGATCAAAAACGTGATCGTAGATGAAGATAAGATCCATGCGAAAATCCAGGCAAACAAGGCAAAACCTAAAAAGCAGAATAGGTTTACCAGAAAAATGCAGGAAATGATGGAGCAGGCTGAAGAACAGCAAAAACGAAATAAAAAATAATTATATTGAAATTATATAAAAAAAGCCATTCGATCTGAATGGCTTTTTTTATACCTTATATTTCTGAAAAATTTATTCTTTAATTATCCGATCTACTTCCTGGATAACTCCATTTACTGCCTGAATGTTTGGTGTAACGATCGTAATTATTTCCTCATTCTGTAATTGAATTTTTGGGCCGTCATTTTCAAAAAACTTCAGGATTGCTCCGCTATTTGTAGTCACTTGCAGCGTATCTTCAATGGCATCTGTTCTTAAATTTTCCTGTGGAATAACATGATTATCGATAATTGCCTGTAACTCCGTTTGCGGAATATCAGCAATTTCAGCATAATTATTTTCAGCTAAATATGTAGCCACAGCATCTTCTGAAGCTTGAAGAATAGTATAAACGACATCTTCAGACTCTAAAATATCCAAATAATCTTCAGCACTGTATTCAGCAAAAATACTAGCAAAACTTTGGTTAGAGTTTTGTTGACTCACCAATAAAAAATCGCTTATACTTGGTAGTGACAAAAATGTAGAAATTGGATTTAAATAACCATTATCCAATAAAATATCACCCTGAGCTAGCACAACTTCAGCTTCATTATTAATAAAAAAACTATCATCTGCAGTGGCGGTATACATACTAAGTAATCGATTCGATGCATTCCCAACGCCTAAACTACGAATATAGCCATCTGGAAATTCGCTTAATGTACTTGCACCGGGCTGAATGTGATACCTTAGATAATTTTCTAATTCATCTAAAGGAACATCATTGATGTTAGTATAATTTTTTTCTGAAAGAAAACTATTAAAAGCAGCATTATTGGGTGCAAAAATGGTATGCTGCTGTGTGGTAATATTTAAAACCGAATCTAAGCTGGTCCTATTTAAAGCCGTGGCTAAAACAGCGTAATTAGAATTATTAAGTATAAAATTATTTAAGGTATTATCGGGAATAATCACGTCTCCAGGATCATCTGAAGTTCCACAAGAGAAAAGCAAGCTGCAAAAAATAAAAATTAGTACGATCTTTGCTAATTTCAGAATAAATTTCATCAATTTTAGTTTTAAATAAGACTAAAATAAGCAGAGAATAATTAATATTTGTGTAATATCTGTTAATATGAAAATAGACGAAATTATGAGACTTTCTAATTTTTCAATAAATAGCCTTGCAGTTAAAGTTGCATGTTTTAGCATCACATTTTTAGTTTTTCAAAGTATAAAAGCACAGGAAAGTCCCAACTTAACCGATGCACAGGGAAAAAGACACGGCGAATGGAAAGTGAACTTTCCAGGTAGCACCCAAACAAAATTCGAAGGGACATTTAATCATGGTAAAGAAACCGGAAAGTTCAAATTCTATAAAAAAGGTTACGAAAAACATCCAAGCGCGATCATGAATTTTGATACCGGCAGTGATTCTATAGCTGTAAAATATTATACTCAAAAAGGTGAGGTAATTAGCGAAGGCATGATGCTGAATAAAAAAAGAGCTGGCAAATGGACGACCTACCATAACGAAAGTGACCAAATAATGATGACCGAATATTACAAAAATGATGTTTTAAACGGCCTGCAAACCACCTTCTTCAAAAACGGAAAAGTTGGCGAAAAAACAAATTATGTAAATGGCATAAAAGATGGCAGCAGCCAGATCTATGCTGATAACGGACAACTATTGCAGGATCTTAATTACAAAAATGGAGAATTAGACGGCCATCAAACCTATTACAAACCAGATGGAAGTTTAGTTGCTGAAGGAGATTTTAAAACGGAAGACGCATCGAAGATCAAAACTAATTCTAAAAATTAGTCCAAAATTCAACGAATATCAATACAATTTTCAAGGTGGCTTTCGCCACCTTTTTTTATTTCGTAATTTTACACACTTTATTTCGACTTTATAAAAGATCAGGTTAAAATAGCATGATCGATCAAGTTTAAATTCTATGAAAAAAGTTGTAGTAGGACTATCGGGAGGTGTAGATAGTAGTGTTTCAGCCTATCTTTTAAAAGAACAGGGCTACGAAGTTATTGGATTGTTTATGAAGAACTGGCATGACGATTCAGTGACTATTTCTGATGAATGCCCATGGCTAGAAGATAGCAATGATGCGATGATCGTAGCAGAAAAATTAGGAATTCCTTTTCAAACGGTAGATCTAAGCGAACAATACAAGGAGCGTATCGTAGATTATATGTTTAACGAATACGAACGTGGTAGAACGCCAAATCCAGACGTTTTATGTAATCGTGAGATCAAATTCGACGTTTTTATGAAGATCGCCCTTTCTTTAGGTGCAGATTATGTGGCGACCGGCCATTACTGCCGAAAGGGAGAGATCGAAAAAGATGGGAAAAAGATCTATCAACTTCTATCGGGAAAAGACAATAATAAAGATCAATCTTACTTTTTATGTCAGCTTACCCAGGAACAGCTTTCAAAAACGCTCTTCCCTATTGGCGAGCTTCAAAAATCTGAAGTACGTAGAATTGCTGCGGAACAGGAATTGGTAACAGCAGATAAGAAAGATTCACAGGGACTTTGCTTTATTGGAAAAGTACGATTACCCGATTTTCTTCAGCAAAAATTAAAACCGAAAGAAGGTAATATTGTTGAAATAAAATCTGATATCGAAACCTACAATATCGATACTCCTGAATTTGATTCTAAAATTGAAGAATTAAAATTTCTTGCTCAAAAGCACCAATATCAGCCAAATGATGGAAAAGTTGTAGGGAGACATCAAGGTGCGCATTATTTCACCAAAGGACAGCGCAAAGGTTTGGCCGTTGGCGGAACTCCAGAGCCGCTTTTTGTGATTGATACCGATGTTGAAAAAAACGTAATTTATACAGGACAGGGAAAAAATCACCCGGGAATTTATCGAAAAGCGCTTTTTATCAATGCAGATGAAGTGCATTGGGTGAGAAAGGACCTTAGTTTGCAAGCAGATGAAACCTTGAAGCTAAAAGCAAGAATTAGATATCGCCAGCCTTTACAGGATGCCACTTTACATCAAACTGAACACGGAATGTACATTGTTTTTGAAACTCCGCAAGCCTCTATTACAGAAGGTCAGTTTGTTGCCTGGTATGATGGCGAAGAATTATTAGGGTCTGGCGTAATTTCTTAAATTGCAGGAAACAAATCTGCAATGCCTACCAATAGAATTACAAAACTTTTCAATATAAAATATCCACTTATCCAGGCCGGTATGGTCTGGGCAAGTGGCTGGAAACTGGCTAGTGCCGTTAGTAATGCTGGCGGACTCGGGATTATTGGTTCTGGATCTATGTATCCTGAAGTGCTTAAAGAACACCTCTTAAAATGTAAAAAGGCGACCAATAAACCTTTTGCAGTAAATGTGCCTATGCTCTACCCCAACGTGGAAGAGATCATGCAAATAATTATTGAAGAGAAAGTACCTATCGTTTTTACTTCTGCCGGGAATCCAAAAACCTGGACAAAATATTTACAGGATCATGGCATTACTGTAGTACATGTAGTAAGTAGTGTAAAGTTTGCCTTAAAATCTCAGGAAGCTGGTGTAGATGCTGTTGTTGCTGAAGGTTTTGAAGCCGGTGGCCATAACGGCCGAGATGAAACCACAACCTTCACTCTGATACCAATGGTAAAGGAGAGGTTGAATATTCCGCTAATTGCAGCAGGTGGAATCGCTACCGGTCGCGGGATGCTGGCGGCTATGGTTTTGGGCGCCGATGCCGTACAAATTGGCAGTAGGTTTGTCGCCTCAGAAGAAGCTTCTTCGCATATTAATTTTAAAAAAATGGTGGTGAACGCACAGGAAGGTGATACCAAATTAACTTTAAAAGAACTGGCTCCTGTTCGCTTGCTTAAAAATAAATTTTTCGACGACATTCAAGAATTGTATGCCAAAAATCCTTCAAAAGAAGAATTGCAACAACTTCTAGGACGAGCCCGCGCTAAAAAAGGAATGTTCGAAGGCGATCTGGTTGAAGGTGAACTCGAGATTGGTCAAATTTCAGGATTAATTAAAAATATTAAACCTGCTGCAGATATTGTAACTGAGATTATCGAAGAATTTGAAACAGTTAAATCACAGATAAATCAGTTTTAATTAGCCGCATCGACATTTCTTTGCTTTACAGGATAAGAGATCTCGTGATACCCAATTTTACCATTTGGCGTGATTACTTCTACAACAACCAAAACTTCTTCTACGTTATCTGGATTATAAAAAGAAACCTGGGATGCTTCTCCATTTTCGAGTTTCACTTGTGGCTCCCAAAACACCACACTTCTTAAGTCTGGCTCCTCACTTTCCAAACGTTCCTTGTTTGCATAATTTGGCTGATAAAATTCTTTTTGTGGAGAATAGCCTTTAATGGAAGTCCGTAGAATGCCTTTTGGCTTCTGAGCACCAAAGATTCCCTGTTTTCCATGAGTATAGATCGAAATAACGTCACCTGTTGGCGGAATTTCCATCGGACTCACAAAAGGATAGGCTTGTTGGTAGAGTCGATTAAAATGTTTTGCAAAACGTATAATTTCAACACTTTTTACTTCACTTGGTGGAATATTAGGAATTAGTGAATAATTAAGGTTGTTCACCACCTTCCCATCCATCATTAAAATGGTAGTTCCGCCGCCACCCATCACTTTAGCTTGCAAATCGCCACCCGGTTCCTGAATATCACGCTGAATTCTAATATCATCTGGAAAATTGAACATTAATACGCTGTAAAGCCCGTAAGACCAATCTTTCTCTTTCTCCTGAATTTCTTTACCATCGATCACAACATCTGGTTTACCGGCAAGATCTGCTGTTTTCTGTCGCTCCTCGGTCATTTTATAAGCTTCCAATACAACTTCATCTAATTGGGTAACTCCTTCGGCTAATTCGTATGAAAACTGCTTTTGCTGCTGTCGCTGTTCGTAATTTACAATTTCAGTATAAACACTATCTGGCTTTTCGATTGTTAATCGCTTTTCAAATACTACAGGTAACTTCAAAGGATCTCGAATCTGGATATCAAAATTTCTTTTATTTCCACCTTTCTTACTTTGTATCACGATCTCTCGAGTTTCTTCTTCCAGAAAATCAATATTAAAAATAAACCTTCCTAGGCTATCTGTTTGAAAAGTTTGCACTACCGGTTCGTCACCTAGTGCCATAAAAGACAATTCTACGTTTTCTTTAGGTTTATTAAAAATAGTGCCGTTTACCTTTCCATCTATTGCTAAAACCGGTTCTTCAGGATAATTAAAATGAATTCTTGTGGTATCATATTTATAATTACGCCAACCCTGGGTAAGCAAAAGCGCATCAAGATCGCGTAAACGATAATTATCATCTCGATTAAAATATAAACCGGGATTTTCTATTTTACCGCGAAGCTCAGAGCTTAGATAAAAAAAAGGCAAAATAGAATTACGCTTTTTCTGATTTGAACCTAAAGGATCTTGTGCAAGTGCTAAAATCGATAACTCTGCATCCACAGGTTTTCCTGTACTATCTCTAACCTGAATATTCAGCATAGTTTTTTCTCTGGAAGTATATTCATCTTTATTTGTTGTGACTTCGATCGAAAGTGGTTCTTTTCCAAGATCATTATAATATAAACGCTCGGCCACTGGTTGTTCATCTTTATCAATTAGGGTAAAGCAAACAATTCCGTTAGGAAATCCCTTTGAAGGTAAAGCCGTATAAAATTTCCCATCTTTTACTGGGCCTACAATGTCAAAAAGTTGAACACCTCTAAAACTGGCACGGATAATCAAAGAATCTACATTTTGTGTAGTAGAGGCTATTAGACTAATTCTATCTCCTGTTCTTCTTGCTGAAATGATACTGCCTTTTTTTGATACTTCTGGTAATTGATACACTGAAGTATTTCCATCGATATTGGTAATTTTAGCTATATATTTTTCTGAAGATTTAGGATTAAAAACCGCGACTCCCATCCCGAGTTTATTTGTTTTGAACCTAGTGACGGTATCTTCCTTTTTATTCAGAATAACACCTTCAGTATAAATTCCTTCTCCTTCAAAATCTAGTGCTTTTATTCCTAAAAAATTGGTGCTTCCAGATAAAAGAATGCCGCTTTCTGGCAATATTTGGAGGTCGATCTTGCTTTCATCTAAACTTATGGTTTTGCCAGAGGTAAATCCATTTTCGGTAAGCATCCTAATGCCCACAAAGTCTGGCTTATCTTCTAACTTATGGCTGAGCTTGTATTTTCCATCATTTTCTTTTATCTCTACGGAATCTTGCTTAGCATCGTTAAAATCTAAACCAACTAATATTTTGCGCTTTTGAAGGCTATCTAATTCTTTAGGATAAAAAAAGGCTTCAAGAAAAAATTCTCCTTCTCTTTCTACAATATTGATATTCTGAATCGCATTTTCTTCTTTAGGCAGATTAGGAAAGATTCTAAAATATTTCGAAAAAATAAAGTCATCGTCGAAGTTACGGTTCCATCTGGTATAAGCCCTTATTTTGTATAATCCGGCGGGCATTTTTTTGGGAATCTCGAAATGATTATGGCCACTACCGTCTACAATTTTTACAAGTTTATGATTTATTATTTGTTTTTCTGGTCCTATAAGATCTACATGCAAAACTCCAGATCGTTTAGATGGTTTATGATCTACGGCATTAACTACTAAAGCTTTAAACCATATTGTACTTCCTGCTGCATAATTTCCCCGATCAAATTGCAGATAAATCTTTTCAGCATAAGCAGCTTTAGACAGTACTCGCTCATCCTGAGCAAATCCTATTTGTAAAAAGGCTAAAAATATGAATAAGAATAAGTAGTTTTTTGATTGCATAGCAGATGAAGCTTGGGTTTGATGACTAACCTGAAATAAAAACTTTGATAAACGGATTAACTTATCTCATTCAATTTAAAATTTCATGAAATAAAGTATATTCCCACCTAACATCATAGTCAATTCACTTACAATTTATTACAATTAAAAACAGTCTCAAAACACCTAGCCGAAAATCGATAAAATCAACCGGTATTTTTGAGACTGAAATTTGAAGATATTCTAAAGCTAGAAGATAACTTTCTAATAGTTTTGAGAAGCTATTCCGGTTAAAAAGGCCATTCCGCCAAGGAATACGAAGAATACTATAAAAAGTACGATCATTACTACATAAAGTAGCAACATACCTTTTGCCCAATTCCTACGCGTATAATTAAGGTCGCTTCCAAAAGCCCATACTAAAAGCATTATTATTCCTATAAATGGTAATCCTGCTACAAAGATGTATAGAGCCCATTTTTGGGGAGTTATTAAATTTGGTTGTTCCGGTTGGTTGTAAACTTCCATGGTCTTTAGATTAGGTAAATTAAATATATCCTGCAAGCTAATCAAAAAACTAAAATTTATAGTCGAAGTAGTTAGATAAAAAAAACGCCTCGTTCAATTAGAACGAGGCGTTGATATAATTTTATATAAATGAAATATTACACTACAAATCGAATATCTTTCTCAATATCTGGATGCAAACTATAAAAAACAGGACAGGTTTTAGCTGCGTTTTCTAATATTTTCATCTCTTTAGCCTCATACTTTTTTGGTAAACTTAGCACCACTTCGATCTTTGAAATTCTTCGAGGTTCAGCAGCCATAGTCTTGGTAACTTCAGCGGTAGTTCCTTCTATAGAAATTCCCATGGCTTCCGCCTTTATTCCCATAATGGTAAGCATACAGGTGGCCAAAGCAGTTGCAACTGTATCTGTAGGAGAAAATGATTCTCCCTTCCCGTGATTATCTACCGGGGCATCTGTTATAATTTTAGTTCCGCTTTGCAGGTGTTCTGCTTCAGTCCTTAAACTCCCTAAATATGTTACTTTGGCTGTCATCGGCTATTTGTAAAGTTAAATCTGGATTTATTTGAAGAATATAAACCGCTTTATTTCTAAAACCGCCACCTGGCTGTGGTTCGTATAAAAATTTGTTCTCGTTATATTCAGTAAAGCCATTAAAATCGTTGAAGGAAGCATAAATATCTTCTGAAGCTCCCAGTCGAAGTAACACATCCATCGTTAGATCATATCCTCTTACGGCATATTGATTTGGTGTTACCCCAAATTCTTCTTCGTACTTACTTATAAAATCTTCAGAAACTTCAATATTATATTCTTTATCTACAGATGGATAGTGAAAATATAGTTTTCCAAGATCTTCATTCGAAATACTTTCATTATCGTAGCTATCGTTTTTATTGGTAGTGAATAATGTGATATCCAACTCTTCTCTTAGCAATCTGTTTAATGCTGAAACGGTGCTGCTAATTACCCCTACGCTGCTAGATTCTAAGATCACCCAGTTTTGTGCTGCTGGTAAAAGTGCATTTTTTAAACTTTCTTCTGAAACATAACCATCTACAGCATTTACTGTTCTTGCCGCTGGAAAAATCTGATTCAGTTTATTTTTAATCTCAAAAGATTTAGAATCTGAAACAATGATGATATTTTTCCCTTCGCCAAATTTCTGAAGATACTCTAACATCGTATTGCTCATTTCCTGCTGAGTAGGACGGGCAATAAATAAATTGTTCCCGCCTCGCATTTCTTTATCTGAAAGCGGAGTAAATACCGGAATATTTCTGTTTCTTAAACGCTGTGCTACAGCTTCTGTAGTAGATTGAAGCAAGGGACCAATAACTGCATCTACATTGCTGAAGTTATTCGTATTAATAATATTTGTTACTTCTGAAGCATTTCTTTTGGTATCGTAAATTTTAGCCTGTGTAGAAATCCCAAGTTCCTTAGCATCTTCTATCGCCAATTTAGCACCACTATAAAAATCAAGACTTATTCTTAAAACACGATCATCTAAAACTGCATTGTCGTAATCTGGTGTCCCAATAGAGTCTACAGCCACATTATCTAAACTGTATGGTAACATAAAAACCAAATTCTTCGGACTAAAATTAGACAATGAATCTTTTAAATTCAGTTTCTTCCCCTGTAATTCTTCAGCTTCGTTACTTAATGTTGGTTCTACCCAATCTTCTGGATCCTGCTCTTCTGGATTTGGAACTTTTAGCACCATACCCCATTCTAATCCTTCTTTTTCTACAATTGGATTAAGAGCTAAAATAGAATCCTGAGTTACGTGAAAACGTTGCGCTAAACCAAATAAAGTTTCTTGTGGTTTTACTTCGTAGAACTTAAAATTTTTATCTAAAAGCACCACAGGGTCTGGAGAAACATTAGTTCCTACCCTCAACATGATGCCAGGCTGCAACACATCTACTGTAGGATTTAAGGCCTCTAGTTCTTTTACCGTTAAACCATATTTTCTGGCGATGCCAAATTTGGTTTCTTTTGGTAAGACAATATGCTCTCTAACTTCGTTTTTGTCAAATTCCTGACGAATTTCTTCCTTAGAAGAATTATTTGGTTTCGCGACTACACGATCTAATTTCCTAAAAACAGGAATACGAATAGTCTCTCCTTTTTGAAGTTCTTTAGAATATAAATGCTTGTTATAACGTTTAATATCGTCTACTTCAACATTGTATTGCTGTGATAGTCGAAATAGATTTTCTTTCTTTTTTACCGTGTGCTCTTTAAATTTAACCGGGTCTAAACTTGGTGATCCAATTTTAGCTGGCATTCCTTTGTCTTTTACAGCTAATGGAATTACCAGCTTGGAAGATTCGTCGATACCATTTTTTGCATCAGGATTATATTTGTAGATATCATCTTCAGAAATATTATAATCCTTAGAAATACTGTAAACAGTCTCTCCTTTCTTAACTGTATGATATTTAAATTCCTGCGAAGAAGCAGAAACACTCATCATACAAAAGAAGCAAATTAAAAAAAGGTATCTCATTTTATTGAATTTTAGACTTTATAGGTGCTATACAAATTCTATTCCCATTCGATCGTCGCCGGTGGTTTAGAACTTATATCATACACTACCCTATTAACGCCTTTTACTCTATTTATTATTGTATTCGAAGTTTTTTGTAAAAATTCGTAAGGTAAATTTACCCAATCTGCCGTCATCCCATCTGTAGACTCAACAGCTCTTAAGGCAACAACCTGCTCGTAAGTACGCTCGTCTCCCATAACGCCTACAGATTGTACTGGCAGTAAAATAGCACCAGCCTGCCAAACGTGATCATAAAGTCCCCAGTCTCTTAATCCCTGGATAAACACATGATCTACTTCTTGCAATATTCTAACTTTTTCTGCCGTAATATCTCCAAGTATTCTAATCGCCAAACCTGGCCCTGGAAATGGGTGACGTCCCAATAAGGTTTTATCGATCCCTAACTCGGCACCAACACGTCTAACCTCATCTTTAAATAACATTCGTAATGGCTCAACAACTTTAAGTTTCATAAAATCTGGTAAACCACCCACATTATGATGTGATTTTATAGTTACTGAAGGACCATTAACCGAGATTGATTCGATAACATCTGGATAAATAGTTCCCTGTGCTAAATAAGTTACGTCTTTTATTTCGTGCGCCTCATCATCAAAAACTTCAATAAAAGTGTTGCCTATCGCTTTTCTTTTTAATTCTGGATCGCTAACACCTGCTAAAGCATCAAGAAAACGTGCAGAAGAATCTACTCCTTTTACGTTTAATCCCATGTCTTTATATTGATGAAGTACGTCCTCGAATTCATTTTTACGAAGCAAACCGTTATTTACAAAAATACAATACAGGTTCTTACCAATCGCCTTATGTAAAAGCATCGCTGCTACTGTAGAATCTACACCACCACTAAGTCCTAAAACAACTTTGTCCTCACCAATCTTCTCTTTTAACTCGGCTACAGTTAGATCTACAAACGCACCTGGTGTCCAGCTTTGTTCTACACCAGCAATATGCACTAAAAAGTTTTCTAATAATTGTTTACCATCTGTAGAGTGATAAACTTCTGGGTGAAACTGAATCGCAAAAGTTTCTTCTCCCTCTATACGATAAGCTGCGTTTAGCACATCTGTTGTACTGGCTAGCCTTACCGCGTTTTCTGGCAATTCTTTTATCGTATCACTATGGCTCATCCAAACCTGAGAGTTCTCTTTGATATTATCAAAAAGTGGCTCGGCATCTTTTATTACAGATAAATTGGCTCTACCATATTCTCTGGTTTCAGAAGGTTCTACCTTACCGCCATGAAAATGTGCCAGGTACTGTGCACCATAGCAAACCGCCAGCATTGGTAATTTACCTCTAATTTGAGAAAGATCAGGGTGAGGAGCATCTTCTGCTCTTACTGAAAACGGACTTCCTGAAAGGACAACCGCTTTAAAGCCTGAAAGGTCTTGTGGAACTTTGTGAAAAGGGTGAATTTCGCAGTAAATGTTCAATTCTCTTACGCGTCTTGCAATCAATTGCGTATACTGCGAACCGAAGTCTAAGATGAGTACGTTATTTTGCATGCGCAAAATTAAGAATTTGAGCTAAAAATAAAATACAAACCACAATTATTTTCCAGTTATTGATCTACCTGCAAATTATCAGCTTTTCGCCAGACTATTATCATATCTTTTCTTAAACTATAATTAAAGTTTATTTTTTGATCTTTATACTATCTCCCCATTAAGTTTAAACTTCAAGTTGCTTTTTTCCAATTTTATTATTTTATTTGTTTTAACCTAACTTTAACTATTTATCAAAATCCCCCAATCGCATGAATAATCAGCAGGAAGAGGAATATATGAATTCATTACATCCTTCGCGATCTGTTTTAGAGCTTATCTATTATATAATGACCGTGATTTGTGTCATTGGAATCGTATCTATAATATTTCAGCTTTTATAAAAAACTTAGATCCAAAATCGCTATTTTTATAGTATAACCTCTTTATACTATGAAATATTTAAGCGCAATCATTTTTTCTATTGCTATCGTTATCGCAGCCTGGTTTTTAGGCAACTCTTACGTTGATAGAGCTAATCCAGATGGCACCATTTCTGTTACCGGTGCGGGTAGCGAAAACTTTACTTCAGATCTTATTGTTTGGGAAGGGCGGTTTAGCCAAATGAGTGAAAATCTCGAAACAGCCTACAACCAGCTTAACCAGGAAAAAAAGACCGTAAAAGATTATTTAATCGAAAAAGGAATTAAAGAAGAGAATATCGTTTTTAATTCGGTACAAACTAACGAACAGCGCGAACAGAAATATCAAAACGGAAATTACGTAGGTAGTATCTTTAAAGGTTACCAGCTTTCACAAAGTGTAAAGATCGAATCTAATGATGTTGAATTGATCGAAAATGTTTCCAGAGAAATAACCGAATTACTGAATAAAGGCGTTCAGTTTAATTCTACTCCGCCTCGATATTATTACACCAAACTTGCCGATCTTAAAATTGAAATGATCTCTAAAGCTACTGAAGATGCAAGAGTACGTGCTGAAAAAATCGCAGAAAATTCTGGCGGAACTTTAGGTGAACTGAAAAGTGCCAATATGGGAGTTTTTCAGATCACAGGACAAAATAGTGGCGAAGATTATAGCTGGAGCGGCGCCTACAATACTGCCGATAAACGTAAAACTGCGAGCATCACTATGCGTTTGGAATATGAGATTGAGTAAAGTAGTGAGTAATGAGTAGTGAGTAGTGAGTAGTGAGTAGTGAGTAGTGAGTAGTGAGTAGTGAGTAGTGAGTAGTGAGTAAAATTCTTATTTTAATAATAATTATAAAATAAAAAAGCTTCAGGTTTTATAGGAACAACCTGAAGCTTTTTTATTTCAATTTAATTCTGAATTTCAGAAAAAATAAAGCTATTTCATCGATTCTAAGATCTTATCGATATCATCTTCCGTAGTATCTGGATTGATAAAACAAAAACGAGCTACGGTTTCCTTTTTCCATTTTGTTGGTGTCACCAATGCAAAACCAGAATTATGATTTTTATAGGTCCAATCTTTATATTGATCTGGCGTCCAATCTTTTCTTCGGAATAAAACTACAGATAAACTAGAAGGTCGTACCACTTCAACATGATCACTGTCTTTTACTTTTTGCTCAGCGATTTTTGCCAATTCGATTCCGCGTTCAATCGCTTGCTTATATTTGTTGGTTCCGTGCATTGCTAAAGAAAACCATAAAGGCATCCCTCTTACACGGCGCGTCAACTGAATTTGATAATCTGCCGGATTAAAACCCTGCGCACCTTCATCCTTAAAAATTTCTAGATAAGCTCCTTTTTGGGAATGTGCATTTTTCGCATGCTCTAAATTCTTATAAATTACCGCTCCGCAATCGTAAGGAGAAAATAACCATTTATGAGGATCGATCGTGATACTATCGGCTTTTTCGATTCCGTTAAATAAATGTCGAACCGAATTTGCTGCCAAAGCGCCACCACCATAAGCACAATCTACATGAAACCAGACATTTTCCTTTTCACAAACATCTGCGATAGAATCTAATTCGTCTATAATTCCCGCATTGGTAGTTCCACCTGTAGCGACCACAGCAAATAAGCGTTTTCTATCTTTTTCTTCCAGCTCGTCGATCGCTCTGCGGAGTTCTGCTCCGGTAATCCTTTCATCATCATTATCGATCATCACCACATCGGCATCGATCACTTTTGCCATCGCCTGTACCGAGCTGTGCGCACCATCTGAAGTTAACAACAACCCACGCACACTTACATTATCTGAAGATCTTCTTCGCCATTCTTCTCTTGCCGCAACCATTGCAGATAAGTTTGCTGCTGTACCACCACTGGTAAAAACACCAAAAGCGGTATCTGGTAAACCGGTAAGCGAAACCAGCCATTTCATCGCCTGGTTTTCACAAAAAATTCCGCCGGCACCTTCCATCCAGTAAGCTCCATGAATACTGGAAGCCGAGGTTACCAAATCGAACATGATTGCGGCCCGAGTTGGCGCTGCCGGTACAAATGCTAAATGTCTTGGGTGATCGATAGGTACACAAGCTTTCACCAAAACATCTTTAAAAAGTTTAAAGGCATTCTCGCCACCAATCCCATTTGGAGTGATGGTTTCACCTACTATTCGTAATAATTCGTCTTCTTTTTTAGGAGAGCCAAGCTCTGGCGTTACATTCGAGATACGATCTATGGTATATTTCATAACGTCTAGCGTCATTTCTACCAGATCCATATCTATCGTATGCATTTTATTTTGTTCCAAAAGTGAGGATTTTAAAATGTTGTTCTAAGGGATTTAATTGCTCAAAAAGTGTATCTAAAAGTTCCTGCCCGTAGATCGCATAAACTTCAGAGAAATTGGTTTGTCGCTCTTGCAAACTTCGATTTGGGAAAAGTTGATTTTGCAAATCTGCAATTCGGCTTACTTCATCTTTCAACTTTCGTTTCTGCGCTTTTAGCAATCGTTTCTCTAAATGATCTAAACCTTTTAATTGTTTTACTTCCTGTGCTTTTACAGCGCCTAAGAAAGATTTATCGGTTTTTTCAGCCAGCTCGTACATTTCTTCGAACTGCTTTTGCAAATGCTCTTTTTGTTTACTGAAATCTATATCGATATTCGATATTTTTCGCACTTTTCTGTTGATCAGTTCGTGTTGCTTCAGAAATAATTCTTTATTCGAAATATCTAATTTCTCTCGCTTTTCTTTTTGCTTTTCTGATTGAAGTAATGCTGAATTACGTAATAAAAGCATCGGAAAAGGTACATTTTCAGCTTCAAAATAGTCTTTTAGCTCTAACCAGTACGCTAATTCTCCGCCACCGCCGATATAGCATAAATTAGGAAGAATCACTTCCTGATAAAGCGGACGCAGCATCACATTCGGACTAAAATATTGCGGATTTTCATGCAATTCTGCCAAAATCTCGTCTTTTGTCCTTTCTATTTGCTTCTCGTGCACATAAAACTTACCATCTCGCTTAATTATACGTTCACGATAGCCATTATTTAGATAAAATAAATTGATCTCTCGTGGATTTACCTGAACATTATAACCAAGATTCGATAATTTTTCGGTCTTTTCTTTTGTGTTTTCAAAAGAACGCTGTTCCAGCAATTCATTTTCAGCATAAGGAACAAACAACTTTTTTAACTCGGCTTGCTGCGCTCCCATAATCACTAAACCATATTGCTTAAAAAGCTCATTGGCCAGGTAACGCGTAGCTTCAGTTAAATTTGTATGTTCTAAATAGGCTTTTTTAAACAAAGATTTCAGATGATCTGCAGCTTCTCCGCCCCCAATTTCTGCTGAAAAAAGTTCGAAAACTTCATCTAAACCTTCCGTAGAAAGATAACCTACAGCATCAATTTCAGCACCTTTTTCAGTAGAATTCCACTGAAATTTCTTTCCATTTAAATTGAAATAATTGATTTCAGCAAAATCGTGATCTTCTGTAGCCATCCAGTAAATGGGCACAAAATCATATTCTGGATGCTCTTTTTTAAGAATCTTTGTAAGATTAATTACTGAAATGATCTTGTATAAAAAATAAAGCGGCCCCGTAAAAAGATTAAGCTGATGCCCGGTAGTGATCGTAAAAGTAGTGTCTTTAGAAAGTGCCTCGATATTGGCTAAAGTAGCTTCAGAAACGTCAAAACCTTTGAATTGTTGCTGAAGACTTTCTACCAGAACCTTCCTGTTTTCATTAGAAAAACTTTGCTGCTTTTCTTTAATTTGAGCTTCAAAATTTCCAATTTCAGGAAAGCGATTATAAAATGGGGACAGGTCTTCCTTTTTATCCAAATAATCCAAAATGAGTTTGGAGAAATAATTGGTTTCGGAATACGAAATACAATCGGTTGGCATACACTTTTTTTGAGATTGCAAAGATACCGAAGATATAACTTTTATCAACTAAATTTTAGTTAATTCGCCCGTCTACCCTATCTTTACTACCATAAATTTAACCCCTCACTTGTTTATGAAGAATAAAATACTATTAATCACCTTCACTTTTTTAAGCTTTTTGAGTCTAAAAGCACAGGTAAAATCACCATCAGAATTTTTAGGATACGAACTTGGCAGCCAGTTTTCACGCCATGCAGATGTTGTAAATTATTTTAAACATATCGCAGAAAATTCTCCATTGGTTACCTATCACACCTATGGTAAAACCAACGAAAGACGACCACTTACCTATGCGGTGATCTCTACTGAAGAGAACCTTGAAAATATAGAAGAAATTAGAAAAAACCATTTACGCCAGACCGGTATTTTAGACGGTAACCCCACTACCGATAAAGCTATCGTTTGGTTAAGTTACAACGTGCACGGTAATGAAGCTTCGAGTACAGAAGCTTCGATGAAAACTCTTTATAACTTAATTACTGAAAAGCAAGATTGGTTAAAAAACACCATCGTTATTATCGATCCTTGTGTGAATCCAGATGGTCGTGATCGCTACGCTAACTGGTACAACCAGGTGAGACAAACGCCATTTAGTACGTCACAAGATGCTGCAGAACATTACGAGCCATGGCCAGGCGGTAGACCAAACCATTATTTGTACGATCTAAACCGTGATTGGGTTTGGGCAACGCAGGTTGAAACCAGAAGTCGGTTAAAAATCTATAACCAATGGATGCCACATATTCATGTAGATTTCCACGAACAGGGAATTAATAATCCTTATTATTTTGCTCCTGCAGCCGAGCCTTTTCACGATATCATCACTCCGTTTCAGAGAGATTTCCAAACGAGGATCGGTAAAAACAACGCTAAATATTTTGATGAAGAAGGTTGGTTGTTCTTTACCAAAGAGCGTTTCGATTTATTATACCCAAGTTATGGCGATACCTATCCAACATACATGGGAGCTATTGGGATGACCTACGAACAAGCGGGTCATGGCCGTGGCGGACTAGGAATTGAAACCGACCAAGAGAGTACCCTTACCTTAAAAGAACGAATTGCGCACCATTTTACTACTGGAATTTCTACAGTAGAAATGGCTTCAAAAAATGCGGAAGAACTTGCTGAAGAATTCAGTAGTTATTTTAATAATCTTGACAGAAAATACGAAACTTTTGCTCTTAACGGAGATAAAGACAAAATTGCTGATCTAAAAGAATTATTAGACCGTCACGAAATCGAATATTCTACCGCTAATAAAGGCGAAAAGATTTCCGGATACAGTTTTACAGATAATAAAGACGGAAGTTTAACCACAACAGATCAAACTTTACTGGTTACCACTCAGCAGCCAAAAGGTCACATGGTTGAAGTTCTTTTTGAGCCTAAAACCAAACTGAACGATTCAATTACATACGATATCACAGCATGGAGTTTACCTTATGCTTATGGTTTAGATGCCGTTGCCAGTTCGAAAAGCTATTCAGGAAAAAATACTACTGAAACATCGAATATTAGCAATACTGTGAATGCTGAAGGTGCCGGTTATATTGCAAAATGGAACAGCTTAAAAGATGCCGAATTCCTTGCTGCTCTTTTAAAACAAGATGTAAAAGTTAGATTTAGCGAACTTCCTTTTTCTTCGGAAGGAAAAGAATTCAACGCCGGTAGTTTAATTATTACCAAAAGTGATAATCAAAAATTAACCGATTTCAACGAAATTGTTGTTGAAACTGCTAAAGATTTTGAAAGAGAATTGACGGTGGCAAGCACAAGTTTTGCCAGCAGCGGTCCAGATTTTGGTTCTCCTGATGTGAAATTAATCGGAAATCCAAAGATCGCGATGTTACGTGGTGAAGGAACTTCTTCTCTTAACTATGGTGAGATCTGGTATTTCTTCGAGCAGGAATTAAGCTATCCGGTAACCGCAATTGATACAGATTATTTCAATAGAATCGATCTTAGTTCTTACGATGTTTTAATCGTTCCAGAAGGTTATTATGGCAGTGCTTTAGGAAATGGCGGAGTAAAGAAAATCAAAGATTTTGTTCGCGGTGGCGGTAAAATGATCACTATTGGTAGATCTGTAGGTTACTTTGCAGGTCAGGATGGTTTCAGCATTAAAGAAAATCGTGTTGAAGAAAATAAAGAAGACGCAAATTCACCAAATCTTACTCCGTATAACATGAGAACCAGAGAGCGCATTAAAGGAAACAGCCCTGGTAGTATTGTTAAAGCTACAGTAGATAATACGCATCCTCTTGCTTTTGGATACGATGATACTTATTTCAGCTTAAAATTAAGCAGCAGCAATTTTGGCTTGCTTAGTAACGGGTACAATGTTGCTTACATGCAGGAGCCAAAAGTTGTTTCAGGATTTGTTGGTAGCGAAGCTTATAAAACTCTGGAAAATTCGGTAGTTTTTGCTCAGGAAAATATGGGTAGAGGTAGCGTAATTTATATGGTAGATAATCCATTGTTCAGATCATTCTGGCAAAACGGAAAATTATTTTTCGCCAACGCATTATTTATGGTGAAGTAGATTTCTAGATTCTAGATTCTAGATATTAGAGTTTAGACAAGCCTGCTGAATGCTGAATGCTGAATGCTGAATGCTGAATGCTGAATGCTGAATGCTGAATGCTGAATGCTGAATGCTGAATGCTGAATGCTGAAAATTAAATTGTCAAAAATGAATTTCAAAAAAATAGTTGCCTTTTTGTGCTTTTTGGTTGCTTGTACGCTAAATGCGCAGGAAGATAGTTCATTAAAAGTGAACTTCGAAAGTTTTACTTTATCCAATGGTTTAACGGTCATTCTACACACAGATCATTCAGATCCTGTGGTGGCCGTAGCGTTGACTGCGCACGTAGGATCGGCCAGGGAGATCGAAAATCGTACCGGCTTTGCTCATTTGTTTGAACATTTATTATTTCTGGAATCTGAAAACCTGGGAAAAGGCGGACTCGATAAAATGAGTGCAAGAATTGGTGGTTCTGGTGCCAATGGTTCTACCAGTCACGATCGTACAAATTTCTTCCAAACCGTTCCTAAAGATGCTCTGGAAAAAATGATCTGGGCAGAAGCTGATAAGCTAGGGTACTTTATCAATACTGTAACCGAACCTGTTTTAGCAAAAGAAAAGCAGGTGGTAAAAAATGAAAAACGCCAGAGTTACGATAACCGCCCATACGGCCATACCATGTATGTGATCGATAAAAATCTATATCCAAAAGATCATCCTTACAACTGGCAGGTCATTGGTAGTTTAGAAGATCTTCAAAATGCGACGCTTCAGGATGTAAAAGATTATTATAATAAATGGTATGTTCCTAACAACGTGATCTTAACTATTGCCGGAGATTTTGATAAAGAACAGGCAAAACAATGGGTTCATAAATACTTTGATGAAATCCCTTCCGGAGAAAAAATCGAAAGACAGGAAAAGCAACTGGTAAGTCTGGAAGAAAGCAAAAAACTGTATTACGAGGATAATTTTGCACGTTTACCAGAGTTAACTTTGGCCTGGCCTAGTGTATATTCTTATCATGAAGATTCGTATGCCCTCTCTATTCTTGCTGAATATCTAAGCAGCGGAAAAACCGCTCCGCTTTATAAAAATTTGGTCGAAGAAAAAGAGTTAACAAGATCGGTTAGAATGTATAATTACACCTCTGAACTTGCTGGAAAACTCCTACTTCAGGTTAGAGCATACGATGGAAAAGATTTGGATAGTGTTGCCGCAGCTATCGATGAAACTTTTGCTGAATTCGCTAAAAATGGAATTTCAGAAAAAGATCTTAAGCGCATAAAAGCCGGGCAGGAAACCAGCTTCTATAATAGTATTAGCAGCGTTCTTGGAAAAGGCTTTCAATTAGCCCAATATCAGATTTTCGCTAACGATCCTAACTTTATCAATAAAGAAATGGATAAGCTTTTGGCAGTGACCAAAGAAGATGTAATGCGAGTTTTTAATAAATACATCAAAGCTCAAAATTACGTAGCGACGAGTTTTGTTCCTAAAGGTGAAATTGAATTAGCTTTAGAAAATTCTGAACCTGCTGAAGTTGAAGAAGAACAAATCGTTGAAGGTGCTGAAGAAGATCTTGATGCCTCGCAACAAGCCGATTACGAAAAAACGCCTTCCAGCTTTGATAGAAGTGTAGAACCACCTTATGCTGCTACACCAGAACTTACAACTCCTGAAGTTTGGAAAGATTTTATGCCTTCTGGAATGCAGGTATACGGAATTACCAACAGTGAAGTTCCTTTGGTTAAATTTGAATTTCAGATGGATGGCGGATTACTTTTGGAAGACCCAAACAAAACGGGAGTTTCTAATTTACTGGCAGAAATTTTAGGAGAAGGAACCGCAAATAAAACTCCGGAGGAATTAGAAGAAGCTATCGCTCTACTGGGGGCAAATATTAGAATCAATTCTAGTAAAACCCAAATTAGTGTTTCTGGAAGTACTTTAGCTAAGAATTTTGAAGAGACCATCGCTCTGGTTGAGGAAATACTTTTACAACCAAGATGGGACGAAGATGAATTTAAACTGGCAAAACAAAAAGTGCTTAGCCAGCTGGAAGAAGAGAGAGCAAATCCTAATGTGATTGCAAATCTTGAATTTCAAAAGCTAATTTACGGGGAAAGAAGCTTACTTTCTAAAAATACTTTAGGTACAAAATCCAGCGTTGAAGCGATCAGCCTTCAGGATCTAAAAAACTATTACGAAGAAAACTTAACGCCGCAACGTACAAAGTTCCTGGTGGTTGGTGCTCTAAATAAAGAAAATGCTACAGATGCTTTAAAATCGCTTTCAGCAAACTGGCCGGCAAAGAATGTTCAGCTTCCTAAGATTGCACAACCTCAACTTCCGCAGAAATCGAAGGTTTATTTTTATGATGTTCCGGGAGCTAAACAATCTGTTTTTAGATTTGGAGCTCCAGCAATGGCAGCAACTAACAAAGATTTCTATCCTGCTGAAGTCATGAATTACCGCTTGGGTGGTGGTAGTTTTGCTTCACAGCTTACGCAACAATTACGCGAAGGAAAAGGTTATACTTACGGAATTAGATCTGGATTTTTTGGAGATCAGTATGTTGGGCCGTTCATGATTTCAACCGGAGTAAGAACCAATATCACAGACGATGCTGCCAAGCTAGTACAAGAGATATTGCAGGATTATTCAGAGAATTTTAATCAGCACGACCTTGAAATAACTAAAAGTTATATGATTAAAAGTAATATGCGAAAGTTTGAAACTTTAGACGCGAAGCTAAATATGCTTAGTGAAATTAGTAATTACGATCGTGATTACGATTATATAAAACAACGAGAAAAACAGGTGAAAAATTTAGACATTCTTGAAATTCAGGATCTGGCTAAAAAATACATTAATCCAAACCGAATGTATTATCTAATTGTTGGCGATGCTGAAACACAGCTTGAGAAATTAAAAGAACTTGGTTACGGTGAACCTATTCTTTTAAATCCGCAAGAATAAACATCAAGATTATAAAAAATGAAGCCCGATTTTCTTGATAAAATCGGGCTTTTTTTTATGCTATTTTAAGCTTAACTATTTCTCTTCAAATTCCTTTTCTTTCTTATCGTAGTATTCTTTCAGCGTATAAAAAGCTTTCTTTTTGTTGCCTTTATCATCAATTAAACCTTTACGATTCCAACCTTCCTGATATTTAGGATTATTACGCTTAGGAGATCTAAAATCTACCAGAATCCAAGGTGCGATTCCCATATAATTATCTGGCATGTTTTCCATCATTTTTAGTGTTTCTTCAAAATACCATTCTTGGAATTCTTCACTCCATCGAGTCTCTTTATCGGCATGGAATCCACCTTTAGATCCTGCACCGGTTTCACTAAAAAATAGTGGTTTATTGTACGCTGTTTCCCATTTCGATTTCACTTTAGCATGAGGCAAATCACCATACCAGCCCAAATATTCGTTTACAGAAACTATATCTGTATATTCTCCCAGGGGATCGTCGATATAGTTTGTTCCGCGGTTATATCCAACTTCTAAGGCAGCAGAAATCATTCTTGTATCATCTTTCTCTTTTGCATGCATCACCAGATTTTTCATAAACTCGGTTCTGGCTTCGCTAACCGGAGTTTCATTTCCTACAGACCAGATCACTACAGAAGCTTTATTTTGATCTCTAATGATCATTTCGTCTAACTGCTTCTTCGCTTTATCCAGAACGGCATCGTTTTTAAAGTTGATCGTCCAGTACACCGGAATTTCACTCCACACTAAAATCCCTAAAGAATCTGCTGCACGTGTCATATATACGTTATGCGGATAATGCGCCAAGCGAACCATATTTGCATTTAGCTCTTTCGCCCATCCTAAAAGTTTATGAGCATCAGCAGTGTTCGTGGCTCTGCGGACTTCAGGAGCAATTTCCTCATGAATACAAATTCCGCGCATAAAGATCTTTTCACCATTCAGCAATACATCTTTTCCTGAAACTTCTACTTTTCTAAAGCCTATTTTATCAGTTAAGGTGTTTTCTTCTAGCGTAAACTTCACCTCATAAAGTTTTGGATTTTTAGGCGACCATAATTCAAGTTTCTTTGCTTCAAAATTAAAAGAAGCTTCAGAACCGCTAATATCAACTTTCTCTTTAAGTCCAATTTCAGGAATTTCAATAGTAATTTTTTCTGCGGAAGCTGAATTCAATTTAAAGTGACCTGAAATTGTATATTTCTTACGCTTCTTTGCTTTTTCTATATCCTGAGACTGCTCTAAATGCAAAGCATACTGCTGAATAAAATTTTGTGGTGTAATCACCAATTTCACATCACGGGTAATTCCGCCATAATTCCACCAATCGGTATTTAAAGTTGGTACTTCATCTGCATGACGCTTATTATCTACTTTTACCACAAGAAAATTTCCTTTATCCTGAAGCATTTCCTGCGGAATTTCAAAATTAAAAGGCGTAAATCCACCTTTATGCATTCCAAGTTTTTTCCCGTTTAGATAAACATGCGCCTCATAATTAACCGCACCGAAGTATAAAAAAAGACGTTCATTTTCCTCTAATTTCGGCTTATCAAAATCCCTTTGATACCAAACTGTCCCTTCGTAATATTTAAAAACATCATCCTGAGAATTCCAATCTCCAGGAACCTGAATCGTATAATCATCACTATAACCATGCTCCTTTCTATCGGTTTTGCCATGTGGCTCTGGATTATTCCAATAAGCTTCAGGGTCTTTTTCTCCTTTCTCGGTATATCGATAATTATAAAAACCAGTTTCATAAGGATCGATAATGTAATGCCAGGTGCCATTTAGCGAAACCTGTTTACGATTATGCGTGTTTACGATTAAATTTTCCTGGGCAAATGCCGAGGCAGAAAGCAATACTAAAAAAGCAGCAATAATTTTTTTGAATATCATTTAAGACAGAATTTGATTAAAATATTTCAGGCCGAAGAAACTCAACCTGAATAATAAATGTAAAATTTACATTTACTAATATAAAAAAATTACGCTATTCTGAATCGATATATAATAAAGCTATTTAAAAATTTTTACTGAAAATATCGAATATCAATAAAGCTAATATTTGAAGATTTTGAGTCTGATTTTTTTAATCTGAAACAAGTAAACTACCTCGGGGCAAGCCTTAGGGTATTATTCCCTTTCGCGGCGCCAATAAAAAAACCTCCTACTAATTTCTCAGTAGGAGGCTTTTTATTTAGGTTGAAATCTTATTTACGAACAAACTTTCGCTAAAGCATCGGCGATTTTGTCTTCACCTTTGCTCATTTCGATCACTTTTCCGTAGGTTTTAGGATCTTTTAGAACAGTTATAACTGTTTCTGCAACGGCCTGACGTGGAATTTCAGATCCTACTTCATCCTGATCTTCAGTCATTAAAACCTTTCCAGCTTCATCGTCATCGGTTAAAAGAACGGGACGTAAAATCGTATAATCTAACGAACTTCTTTTCAGTTCTAAATCGGCATAATGTTTTGCGGTAAAATAGGGTTTCATTCCTTCTACTTTTCCCCAATAGGAACGATTATCAACCTGCGAAGCACTAACCATCACAAATCGCTTTATATTATGTTTTTCAGCTTCATTGATAACTTTAATAGCGCCATCAAGGTCGATTTCTATCGTTTTATCATCTCCGGTATTTCCGCCAGATCCTGCAGAAAACACGATAGCATCATAATTTTTAATCACCTCGCCAATAGCTTCAGGGGTGTTTTCTAAACTTTCTACCACCGTATCAACGCCCATTTCTTCAAAAAGTGGTTTTTGCTCCTCTTTTCTAATGAACGCGGTAGGTTCAAGATCTTCTGCAGCACGCATCGCTTTAGAAATTCGTTGTCCTACTTTTCCGTGTGCTCCAATAATTAAAACTTTCATATCAATTTTTCTTTTTCAAAATTTACTATTCTCTTATTTAGATTTTATATCCCTTTGCGGCCAGGTGATATCTAAAAGACTTTCTTTAATCTTCCAATTTCCATCTACGTATTCATAGTGGTCTACATAAACACCAAGCAATAATAGTGGCCGATCTTCTATAGGCCGCTCGGTTAAAAGATCGATCAAATAACATCTGCCCTTCGCAGTGGTCGGACTCGTAATTTCTACCCAATGATTGGTCACCGCATGCATAAATGGATAGCTCCCGTATGATTTTTCATCAAAATCTTTAAAGGCTTTTTCTAGTCCGTTCTGTATTCCATCTCTACCAATCCAAGGTGTTCGATCGGTTTGGCAAATGGCATCTTCAGTAAAAAGACCCGCAACTTTTTCCATTTGATTGGTGTCTAAAAGATGTGAATATTGAATTCTTAAATTCTTTATTTCTTCTATATGCAATAGCTTTTCTATAGGTTCCATAATCTTATTATTTAAATGCCGGGACAATGTATTTTCCAAATTCTTCTAATACTTCCAGCGGATTTCTATGTGATGGTTTTAAATTTAAAATAATATGGTTGATCCCCTGTTCTTCTTGTTTCTTCCAGTATTCTATCAATCGGTTACGCCCACCATACATAAAATTGCTGGAAGCCTGCACCGGCATATCGGGATTTTTAGATAATTCAAAGAAATTACCATAGCCATAAGGTTTAAAAATATCTTGATTCAATGCTGTCCAGGCTTCAATTACGGCATCTGCTTTTTGCGCCTGCATTCCGTGCCAAATCCAGCCATCGGTTTCTTTTGCGATCCAGTCGATGTCCTGCCCTGCTCTACCGATATTTAAGATTGGAATCTTTTGATGCGTTGGTTTTGGATGCATATCTAAGTTTCCACGAAGTTGACCATAAAATTCTGATTCATACTTCGGAAATGATTCGAGCATCAATTTTTTCAAAACCTGAGTAGCATCTCTAAAACGTGCAACCCGCGATTCAAAATTTACTCCCATTGCAGGATATTCGCTATAGCGATCGCCTCCTGCCAATCCTAAAATAAATCGACCTCCGGTAAGTTGATTTATAGATAAGGCTTGCTTTGCTAAAATTGCAGGATCCCTTAAAGGTAGGACGATACCGGCTGTACCAATCGCAATAGTTGAAGTTTGCCCAGCAAGCCAACCTGCATAAACCATTGGATCATAGATTTGCCCTGTATCACCAAAATTGGGGGCATAAAAAGGAACATCACGTAACCAAACCATATCTATTCCTACACGATCTGCTTGCTTTACAATTTCTATATGATTGCTCATATCGGGAAAAGGTGAATTGGGATATCCCCGCATCGGCGCAATAAGCCCAAAACTCAATTTATTTGGCTGAAATAGCTTTGTGTAAATCGCGTGATCTGCCAGACCTTGTGGATACTTTAAATTTTTCTCTTTCATATCAATTATTCGATTTCATATATCGCTATATATAGATGTATTGTTTCAAATTTTTAACTTAACTGGTTCAAGACAAGCCTCTATGCCGACAATTTCAGGCTAGGAAAGCATTTATTTGAAACAATATTTATTTTGAGACATCTGGATAGCTATAAATATTATAGCGTTTAATCTCGATTATCGAGTAAATATGTACTGAATGCCTTAATCACTGCTTCATTTCTTTTAAAATAAGTCCATTTTCCAACCCGTTTCATTTCTAACAATTCACATCGAGACATATTGCTGAGATACGTTGAAACTGTTGATTGTGATAATCCTGTTTTTTCGTGAATATAAGTCACACAAACACCTTCGCTATTGGGCATTGCGGTTGTATTTGGAGGAAAATTTCCCTCAGGATCTTTCAACCATTCCAAAATATCTAATCTTGTTTTATTAGAAAGGCACTTACTAATTTCTATAAACTCCTTTGCGTTCATAATGCAAACATATCGATATATTTAGATATGTAAAAACTCTTGTAGGAAAATATAAAAAAAGTCCGTTTAGACTTTATAAAAAAGCTTTCAACGGACTTTAAAATCTATTATTCTGGTGTTTTAAGAACAAACTTTCGCTAAAGCATCGGCGATTTTGTCTTGACCTTTACTCATTTCGATCACTTTTCCGTAGGATTTTGGATCTTTCAGTACAGTTAATACTGTTTCTGCAACTGCCTGACGTGGAATTTCAGATCCTACTTCATCCGGGTTTTCGGTCATTAAAACCTTTCCGGCTTCATCGTCATCGGTTAAAAGAACGGGACGTAAAATCGTATAATCTAACGAACTTCTTTTCAGTTCCAAATCGGCATAATGTTTTGCGGTGTAATACGGTTTCATTCCGTCTACTTTTCCCCAGTACGAACGATCGTCACTGTGCGAAGCGCCTACCATTACAAAACGCTTTACACCGTGTTTTTCAGCTTGGTTGATCGATTTGATCGCACCGTCTAAATCTATTTCCATAGTTTTATCGTGACCGGTTTTTCCACCAGATCCTGCAGTAAATACCACAGCATCGTAGTTTTTGATCACCTCGCCAATAGCTTCAGGCGTATTTTCTAAACTTTCTACCACCGTACCAACGCCCATTTCTTCAAAAAGTGGCTTTTGTTCCTCTTTTCTAATGAACGCCGTAGGTTCAACATCTTCTGCAGCACTCATCGCTTTGGAAATTCGTTGTCCAACTTTTCCGTGTGCTCCAATAATTAAAACTTTCATATCAATCTTTCTTTTTCGTTTATTTTCAAGTTAATTTTTCTTTTATAGAATCTGTTTTAAAATTCTATTAAACTTTATTGCTTTTTTAGGTTACTTCTTGCAAAAATTACTGCTGCGGAAGCGGTTGCAAAAAAAGCCATTATATAAGCCATCGTTACCGGCGAACCATTGTCTTCTCCAAACAAAGCCAGTAAAACTGAAGATAACACGCCACTCCCATATTGAAAAGCTCCTAAAAGCGCAGCGGCGGCACCCAACATTTCTGGTGCTTTATCGAGCGCGGCGGCGTTGGTACAAGCAGCGATAATTCCGTTCATCGAAAAGAAAAAGAATACTGTGCCTATCACCGCGTAAATTCCGCCAATCTCAAATTTCACCAATAGCGCTAAAGCGATTCCCGCTAGCATTGCTACCGAAGTTGCGATCTTCAGCAAATTATCAAGTGAATATTTTCGCACCCAAATTCTGTTAGCGATACTAAAGCCCATAAGACCTAAAATGTTGATCGCAAACAACCAACCATAATATTCCGGCTCGACATTAAAATACGTGATATACACCGCCGGCGAACCCGTAACAAAGGCGTAAACGCCCATATAGAAAAAGGTCACGCAAAGCGTATACACCATAAAATCTGAATTCTTAAAAAGTCGGCCGTATTTTTTAAAGGTTTCCAGCAACGAAGTTTTAGCTTGTTTTTCTGGCGGAAGAGTTTCCGGCAAACGCTGAATCGCAATAAACATTACCGCGCCAAAAGCCGCCAACACCCAAAAAACCACCGGCCAGGTACTGAATTTTATAATCTGACCACCCAGCAATGGACCAGCAATCGGTGCGATCGCCATCACTACCATTAAGGTTGAAAGCATCTCGGCCGCCTGTGTACGATCGTAACGATCGCGAATCATCGCTCGCGACAACATTGGCCCTACGCAAGCACCAAAAGCCTGCACCACCCGAGCTGTAACGATCTGAAAAATAGTTTCTGAAAACGCACAACCTATCGAACCGATAATGAATAAAATGAGTCCGATTCTTAAGGGCTTTTTTCTACCGATTCGGTCGCTTATGGGTCCCCAAATGATCTGCGCCAAAGCAAAACCGATCAAGAATCCCGAAATGGTTAATTCTACATCTCCTTGTAAATCTTTATGCATTTGCGGCATCGCCGGTAAATAGATATCGGTAGAAAGTGAGGTGAACGCCATCAAGGCTCCTAAACCACTTATAAAATAAAGTTTTCCTACTTCGTTGGTATCGTTTGCTGTGGTTGGGGGGTTTTTCATTTAGGGGTTTAAAATGCTGTTTTTATTTTGTTTTCAATTCTATGCCGCTTTGGTTTTTGCAAATAGCAATTAATTTTTGCTGAAAATCAATATTCGTGATTTCGGAATGTGGTTTTTGTTGTTGCTGATGGAAAAAATACTTCCCGGAAACTTTTGCTGCATTTTCTTCGCTCGTTGCTAACCAGAGTTGCGTTTCGTATCCTTTTTGCAAATCATCGGGAGCAGACTGTCCTCCCATTTTTGTAGGAACCCATCCGGGATCTACCGCATTTACATAAGTTTCAGGATAAATTTTGGCAACATAATTCATTAAAAGCGTAAGCAGAAACTTAGAATCTGAATAGCTGATATTCGGTATTTCAGCTTCATTTTTCTGCATACTTCCGCCTTTATGCATACTTGAACTCAAATAAATCAACCGATTTGGAGTTTCAATTTCCGCAGTTAACATATAAGGTGCCAAGACATTTACGTTGAATAATTCTCCGGAAGAGATCCCTGCGTTATGAATAATCGCATCAAATTTTCCAAAACTATTTACTTCTTTTGCCAACTGCTTTACTTCATCGATATTCGCTAAATCAGCGATCAAAACCGCTGAAGCATTGGGTAATTCAGCTTTTAGATCTTTCGTTCGTTCTTCATTTCTGGCGTGAACAAAAACCTCGTGATCTTGTGCTACCAAAGCTTTTGCCGCGAGTAAACCTAAACCATCGCTGGATCCTGTGATAAATATTTTTGCCATAATTTTAATTTATACAAACTTTAATCATTAGTACTTTCAACTAACCCCTTACTTTTTTTCATTGCCAAAAAAGTAACAAAAAAGTCTAGGTTTATTTTTAATTCCTTGAATTGTGGAGAAAAAAATTCTGCCTGCGCTAGGAAAACCGCTACGCTAATTCCTAGCTCCACATCCTACGCTGAAATTTTTCCTAACAATTACTACTGAATTAAAAAGTAGACCAATTTCACTTGACAAATAAAAAGTACAAGAAATCAGCACTGGCGCAAAACCCAACATTCGATTATCAAGAAAAACAAAAGAAGGAAATAAACCTGTTATTCCCTCCTTTTGAAGTTCAACCAACCTATTTTTCTTCTTCAAATGCTACTTCGTCTTGCCAAATCGCACCGCCTTCTGCAATGTTTGGTAGGATAACCAGGTGACTCATTACATTATTTTTTACCGCACCGTGCCAATGTGAAACTCCGGGTGGGCATTTGATCACGTCCCCTTTTTTAATATTTTCAAGCTCTTGTCCTTTGATTTGATGATAACCTTCGCCTTTGGTAACGACCAAAATTTCACCGGCAGGATGAATATGCCAATAGGTTCTTGCGCCGGGTTCAAAAGCTTCGGTAACCAGCATCATATCGTAAATCGAATCTTGCATCACGTGTGGTTTTACCCAAACATTACCGGTATTATTTTCTGCGGAAGCTAAAGCACCTTGCTGAATTTCTTCAACATTTACCGTCGGCTGTTTCTTATTCGCTTCGGTTTGCGTTGTTGAAATTTCCTGCTTACAACTCATAAAAAACAGCAATAGCAATAAGCCGATATTGGTGATTTTGAAGGCATTTTTTAGAGACATATAAAGCTGATTTTGGTTGAATTAATCTTCTAATTTTTTCAATTCCTTCGCCGGAATCCCTCCGACTAATGTCCGTGGCGGAACATCTTTGGTCACCACCGCTCCTGCAGCTACCACCGAGTGTTCACCGATAGTTACGCCTGGTAAAATATTTACGTTAGAACCGATCCACGCATTTCTCTTGATCGTCACTTTCCCCGGAACCAAAGTTTTGCGCTCTTTAGGTGAAATGGGATGATTTTCTGAAGTGATACTCACTCGTGGTCCGATCATTACTTCATCTTCAATTTCGATTCCGCCTAAATCGAGCATCGAGCAATCGTGATTGATGAACACTCCTTTTCCTAAAGAAATATTTTTCCCGTAATTGGTATAAAATGGCGGATAAACCGTGGTTGTTTCATCTATATCCTTCCCAATCAATTCGCCAAAAAGCGCTCTGCCTTTTTCAAGATCGTATTCTAGATTGAAGTCTTTTAAAACTTTAAAGGCTTCGCTCGCAACTTCAGCCAACCTCGGCATATCGGGATCGCTCATCGAAACGCTTTGTTGATCTCTCAGGGTTTTGATGATTGCATCGCGATCTTCAGCAGGCTTATGTTCTGTGTTGTTTTTCATTTTTCAGAAATTGTCTATTTCAGCAGCTGAATAATTTTCAGCATAAAAAAACCTCTCCGTAATTCTATAAAATGAGCTCCGGAGAGGTTTAGTTTTAAAGTTTATTAAACTTCAATCTTATTGAAATACAGGCATTTGATTTGCATCGCCGTAATCTTTGATTTCTTCAACATTTTTCAAGGTTGTCATATCTTCTTCAGAAATCTCAAAATCTACATCTGCATTGTTTAGCATATGCTTTGATTTTGTGGTTTTTGGCAATGGCAACACGCCTAATTGCAGGCTGTAACGAATCGCTAACTGCGCAACGCTTACATTGTATTTGTCTGCCATTTCTTTTACGGTCTCGTGATCCATTAACACACCGTGACCAAGTGGAGAATATCCTTCGGTTAGGATATCGTTTTTCTGAGCAAACTCGATTAATTCGCTTGGCGTTTTACCAATATGAACCAAAATCTGGTTTACCGCTGGTTTTACGTGACCGTTGTTTAAAATGTTTTCGATATCAGACTGCTCAAAGTTTGACAATCCGATCGCTTTGATCTTTCCGGCTTCATAAAACTCTTCTAAAGCTTTCCAGGCTTCTAAGTTTCCTTCGTCATAATTTCCGCCACGGAAATCATTCCAAGGTTGCGGACTGTGAATGATCATTAGATCGATATAGTCTACATCTAGTTTTTTGAAAGACTCGTTGATCGCTTTTTTAGCGTCGTCGTAAGTCTTTTCTTCAGCAGCCAATTTAGTGGTGATGAATAACTCTTTACGGTCGATTCCGCTTGCTTTTATTCCTTTACCAACGCCTTCTTCATTTTGATAGGCTTGAGCCGTATCGATATGGCGGTAGCCCAATTTTATGGCTTCTTTTACAGCTTCACTCACATCGTCGTTATCGACCATCCAGGTTCCTAAAGCTAATTTTGGTATTGCTACTCCGTTATTTAAAGTGAATTTTTCTTCTAAAATCATAATCTTCTTTTTTGGTTAAACTTATTTCTATTCTTAATTCTTTACTTCTTTTATTTTGCTGAAGGATCTATTTCAGCAATCAATTGATGCCATTTTACACCGTCCTCAAAGTTGGGTGCTTTGCGCGATCCGGTTTTAATGTCTTCAGCTAATAATTGATAAATATGAGCAACGTTTCTTGCACCCGGAAACTCTGGCCAGCCTTCTAAAGCTTCTTTTGGAACTTCTAATTCCTGTAAACTATCATCTTCAGATTTTGCTCCTTTTATGCTGAAGTTAGCCATTTGCCCGTGACCGGTATCTCCTGTGATTTGCAGATCGCCTTCGGTTCCGTTGATTTCCCAAAGGAAGTTGGTCGCTTTTGAAACTCCGCCACGATAATGTACCGAAAATGCTGCGCCGCTTTCTAATTTTCCGTGAAGCAGGATTTGATCTTCGGCTGTTTTTAGCTTCATTTCATTGGTTTCAGCGATCTTTACTTCGTTGAAATTGGAATATAATTTACTCGAAATTTCACTAAAATCACCTAAAACTTCAGCAACACCAACCAGCGTATGCGCTACCGGAATTTCTAACATTGAAGCTCCGTTCGCTTTATCAAACAAATAGTAATATTCTTCTGCCGTTTGATTGCTCCAGTTTCCGCCAGAACCAATTAAACTGGTAGAAAGAACTTGGCCAACATAACCGTCTTCGATCAGTTTTTTAAGATACGTAACTTCCGGTGCGTAACGCATTTGTGTGCCAATAGCGACAGCAACATTCTTTTCTTTAGCGAGTTTGGCTAATTTTTGAGCTTCTTCCAAACCATTCCCTAAAGGCCATTCGCTGTACACGTGTTTTCCGGCATTTAAAGCGGCAGAAAGAATTTCAAAATGATGCGGAACTTTAACCGTTACCACCACAAGATCTACTTGATCAGACGTTACTAATTCTTTATAACTCGCAAAAGCGTGGGGTAAATTGAGTGCTTTTGCTGTTTTTTGTGCACTTTCTAGCGTGCTATTGGCTACCGCTACAATCTCTAAATCGTCCTGTAAAGATTGTAAAGCCGGTAAATGTGCAGTTGCTGCCCAGTGACTATCTGGATTTAAACCTATAAATCCTACTCTAATTTTATCTTTACTCATCTTCAAACTTTTTTAAATTTTACTTACTCATCAAACGAATAACCCGGCTTTTTGTAGAGCGATTCGATATTGGGTTTGATCTCTTTATCGTAAACCCCATCTTTCCAATCTTCTTTTGGAATATCTTCGATCGCTACCGAAACCGCTTCTTCGGGATTCTCGGTATTTTCAGTAATTACTTTGGTAAATAAATCGGCTAACTTTTGTTTGTTTTCTTCCGATTGTCCCGCTGCTATTTTTAAATGTATATGTGGCATTTTCTTTTTCTTTTCAATTTTTTTCTACGGAAATTATTCTTCTACCAATTCAAATTTTGCTTCTTTATTTCCAGAGAATTTTAGATGTTTTACGTCTGCTTCGTCGATTTTACCAACGCTCACCAATCCGCTGCTATATTTAAAATCTTTGTAGAAAATCGCGATATCTCCCCAAGGCGAATAATACGTAATATCGCCTGCTGAAGGATCGTAACCCGCCGGCGCACCTTGCGTAGAAAGCTTTGGATTTGGGTAAAAGATCTTTTCGTTGCTCGCGTAATCTTCCAATTCTACCGTTAACGGCAAATGCGCAATAAGATCTTTTGCTGTGGCATTGTCGTATAAAGTTGCCATCAACTCGGTATCTCCTATCGTTATTTTTAATCTCATTTTCTTATTATTTTCTTGTTGATCTTGAGCCGAAACCGGACTTGTAAAAAACCCGATCAAAAGGAATAAAATCGATAAAATTCGATATGCTTTTAAATGCTGCATCACTTACCGAAAAAGAAGGGTAAAAAGTTATACACATATTCAAAATACCATTCGTTGGTGTGTACTGCATCTTCAATTTCTAAATAATACAGGTTGTTTTCTTCACGATCTAAACCATAATTGAAAACCTCCAAATTGCGCATTGAAGCGATTTGCGGACTCAAATTTTCATAAGCGATATCTTCTGTTCCGGTTACAGCAAATACGTAAAAATCTTCTGCGGAATAGTTTTGTTGCTCAACCGCGTCTGCCAGATAATTTGCGGTTTCATCGGGTTGCCTTGCGCCACCCATCATTTGCAATGCCCAGCAATCACCGCTTACCGGTGCGAAATATTTAAAATAATCTAGGTTTTCAGCAAAAGCGTACCAAGTCGTGACACTTCCCATTGAAAAACCGGTAAATAATCGATGATCTCTCGATGCGGCTAAGTCGGTTGCACTTGTACTATTTGCGTACGTTGAATAGTTACTTTCGACCGCCGGAATCAAGCCATTTTTTAATTCAGTTTGAAATTGATACGTCAATTCCCCCACCTGATCCATTCCCACTCCGTCAGGACCGTTTGGATAAAATGACGGAAACACTAAAAGCATCGGTTCTAAATCACCATTTTCGATCTGGTGATCGATCGCGTTCTTTAAAGATGTTGGATTTTCTGGTGTTCCAATCAAGATCGAAATATCACCGCCACCACCGTGCATCACATAAGCGATATCATACTTCTCTGAATCATCATAACCTGCCGGAACGTAAACATAAGCCTCTTTTTCAAGTTTGTTTCCTGCTGCGTCTTCTGTCGTGTAACTTAATAATTGCAAAGTTCCGCCGTTTTCAATGGCTGTTTTCTCTGCTTCCGGAATTCGGTTGAACTGAAATTCGGTATTCACCTCCTCATTTTCTTCGGAAGTGTTTTCAGTAATAGCTTCTGAAGAACCATCTGAAGTTTTACAGCTCGTAAAAATTAGAGCCAAAAGGAATCCAAGATATGTGATGTATTTTTTCATATATAGTTTTATGCTGAAGTAACCGTTAATTGAATGCTGTTTCCTAATGCTGCGATTTCTGAAAGCTTTTCTTTGTCTTCTATTTCACCTATTTTGATTAAACCGGTGTGCGAAGCAGATTGTTCTTCACCGGCATACAAAATCGTAAAATAATTATCTGCCAGGCAAATATCGCCGTTGGTCAGCCGTTGTGTTATCAGCTTCGTCAAAAGCTAATGGAGCAGGTATAATTCCGCAGTAATCATATTCGTACTGATCTAGATTTACGGTGTAAGGCAACTTTGAAAGCACGTCTTTTGCCGTCGTAGAATTGTTAAATTTTGCCTTGAATTCTTTCTGTCCGACTTTAAGAATTACTTCAGTTGATTTTTGCTGATCCTGACTCATTTTTTGTTTTGATTTCACTATTCAAAATTAACAAGAATCACTCTCTTAAACTTAAGCTTTTCAAACTGAAAACTATGGAAATCAAACATCCTTTTAATTTAACTATTTTTAACTAATTACTGATTTACAGCAACTTAAAACCTCCTTAAGCTTAACTAAACTTTAAGAAAATGAGGTGTTTTTATAAATTTCAACACTCTTAAAGTATTTGATTTTTATAATTTTTATTAAAATTTAAAAGCTATAAAAAACAAAACCCCATTGAATACGATCAATGAGGCTTCGAAAACTAATAATCAAAATTTTTGAAGTTGACAATAAACCAACTCTAGGCAAGCCTAGAAGTAATTAATCTCGATATTCGAGAAAATCGTTCAAAATTATTCCGTTTTAAGCTTACTGAAAAAATCGATCCCAAGCTGAGCTGCTTCTTCAACGTTATTTTCAAAAACGTGATCTGCATCCTCAAGCAAGTAAAGTTTACTGTTTTGATAACGTTCATCATACGTTACAGCGTATCTGTAAGGAACCACCTGATCCTGTTTTCCCTGTACAATACAAACCGGACCTTCATATTCTTCAGCGCGATCATAAATGTCGAGTTTCGGAGTTGTAAGCATATATTCTCTGCCCACTTTATGGTCAAAAACCTCAAGATATTCGGGCGGATTTTCAGGATCAAAAGTTTGTCCTAGCATACGGCCGGCAGCAGATTCATCTTCCATAGCCGCCGCAGGAGCGTATAAAGTCATACGTTCCACTTTATCGCCTAAACTTCCTGCCAAAAGAGAAGCTACCACTCCGCCTTGCGAATGCCCCATCAAACTGATGCTTGAAGCAAAATCAAGTTGCTGTGCATAGTTAAAAACAGCCTTAGCGTCTTCCACTTCCAAAGGAACCGTCATATCGATAAAATCTCCGTCACTCTCGCCGTGACCATTAAAATCGAACCGAATACTCGCGATCCCAATTTCCTGCAAGCCATCTGCTAATTGCGTTACCAAAGGCGTTTCTTTGTTGGAAAATATACCGTGCATTAAAATGACTATCGGATATTTTTGGCCTTCTTCCATCTCTGGCATTTGCAAAATACCTTTTAGCGTTCCTACCGAACCTTCGATTTCAATATTTTCAGATTTGGCATTTATCATCGCACTTTGGTTTGCAACTTCTTTATTTTCTGCTGTTTCCTTTTCCTGATTTTTACAACCAAAAATCAAAGCAATTAAAGCAACAGCCAGTATAAGTTTTGAAACGTTCATCTTTATAATTATTTCACTTGAACTGTCGCCGCTTTTGCGCGATCGCTGATCATTGATCCTAAATACGGGCTGCTGCTGTATTTTGCGCGATAAGCTTCGTCAATTTTTTCATTGATCTCTTCGCCTTTGATCGGTTCAAATTCTACATCTTTTTCGATGTCTGCAGCTTTTATTTTTCCGGCTTTTTGACTTAAGGCCGATTGATACCAGCGTGAGCTTGTGCCGTTATACGCACGTACAAATAATTCACCTTCAACCTCAACAGACCAGATCCAAGTTAATGTTCCGTAGGTTTTTCCATCAGCACGAAAAGGTGCGATATGAAAATCGTTTTCTGCTGCGATTGTTTTTATTTCTTCTGTTGTTAAACTCATCGTTCTAAATTTTATAATTCTTTAATCTTTTTGGCAGGAATTCCGGCGTAAACACTATTAGGCTCAACATCTTTATTGACCAAAGCTCCGGCTGCCACTACTGAATTTTCACCAATGGTCACTCCGGGCAACACCGTCACATTTGCGCCCAGCCAGGCTCCTTTTTTAATGGTCACCTTCAGGGGAACCATCGTGTTTCGTTTCCCAATTTCTGAAGGGTGATTTTCCGAAGAAATATTCACACGCGGACCAATCATTACATTGTCTTCAATTTCAATTCCGCCCAAATCCAGAAAACTACACGCGTGATTGATAAATACGTTTTTACCCAATTTGATGTGCCTGCCGACATTGGTGTAAAACGGAGTGAACAAGGTGGTGGTTTCGTCGACTTCAGTACCAATGATCTCTCCCAGATATTTTCTTACTTCATCTAAACCTTCAGCATTATTCAGTTTTAGATTTAAGCTCATTGTTTCTTCAACTGCTACACGAACATCACCATAATCGGGATCGTCCATCGGAATCACTTCATTAGCCAGTAATCGCTCGAAAATTGTCTTCTTAGTTGCACTCATAATTTATCTAATCTTTGTTTTTAAGGTAAGAAATACCAGCAATTAAATTACCAGCATTTCCTATTATATTTCAGAAAAAATTACTTCTGAATTTACACAATTTCAGCTTCTTATTTAGAAGTATATCCACCATCTACCGGAATTGCCTGCCCGGTAACATAGCTTGAATAATCGCTAGAAAGCCACATTGCCACATCTGCAATTTCTTCAGCTTTACCTAAACGTTTTGCAGGAACCGCTTCAATTAAATAATCCATTGCATCTGGCTCGCGATCTAACATTTCGGTTACCATTGGAGTTTCAATGATCCCAGGACAAATCGAATTGATTCTGATTCCTTTATCGGCATATTCTAAAGCTGTACTTTTTGTAAGTCCAAGAATACCGTGCTTTGCCGCGTGATACGCTCCACGACCGGCAACACCAACAAGACCTCCTAAAGAAGAATTATTCACTACCGAACCGCTTTCTTGTTTCCCCATTTGCTCGAGTTCGTATTTCATAAAATTCCAAACTCCTTTAAGGTTGATATTTAAAGTTCGGTCGTATTCTTCGCCGCTTACTTCAACAATATCTTTGGCATCGTTTTGAATCCCTGCATTGTTAAATGCAAAGTCTAAACGACCAAATTTATTTACCACCTGCTTCACCGCTTCTTTAGCGCTTTGCTCGTCGCTCACATCACATTTGATCGCGATGGCTTTGCCACCATCTGCTTCGATCTCTTCAGCTATTTTTGTGGTATCGTTAATATCTACTAAGCCAACTGCTGCGCCTGCTTTTGCGTAAGCTTTGGCTGCTGCAAGCCCCATACCGCTACCGGCACCGGTTACAATGGCTACTTTATCTTTAAAATTGAACATAACTTTTCTTTTTTTTGGTTTGTTTCACCTGTTTTCTAAAAGGTGAAATTTGAAGTTTTTCCGAAGTATTTTTTCTTCGGAAGTATTTTTGGCTGGATTCAAAATGACTTTAAAAAAACTACCTCGAGAACATTCCCGAGGCAGCTGTTTAAAATCTATTTTTGGTATTGTTCGTCTGAAACTTTTTCTAACCAGTCTACCACTTTACCGTCTTTCTCTTCCTGAATCGCAATATGACTCATTGCTTTGTTAGGAGAAGCGCCGTGCCAGTGTTTTTCTTCTGGTGGAAACCAAACTACATCACCAGGACCAACTTCTTCGATTGGGCCGCCTTCACGTTGTACCCAACCAGCACCAGAAGTGATGATCAAGGTTTGACCGGCAGGATGCGTATGCCACGCAGTTCTTGCTCCGGCTTCAAAAGTCACCAATGCTCCGGCTCCTTTTGTGATATCTTCTTTTTGACTGAATAAAGGATCTAATCTTACGCTTCCGGTAAAATAATCTTCTGGTCCTTTTACAGAATCTATGTTTTTGTTTTTCGTAATATCCATAATCTTCTTCTTTTTTACTCGAAATTCGAGTTATTCTTCATTAATTACTTTATAGTTTGCATATCGATCACGTAACGGAATTTCACTTTTCCTTCGTCGATATTTTTGTAAGCCTCATCTACTTCAGTAGCTTCAGCTTTAATTACTTCTACTTCAGGATAAATATTATGTTTGATCGAGTAATCTAACATTTCCTGAGTTTCCGGGATTCCGCCGATCAATGAACCATAAACTCTTCTATGAGCAGATTGCATTACAAACGGAGAAACCGGGATGTTTGCGTTTGCCGGTAAACCAACGATGGCTAATTCACCACCATCCATTTTTAGCATTTTCACGTACATCATCGGGTCGTAATCTGCCGGAATTGTACTGATGATAAAATCGAATTTATCTGATAATGCTGAAAAATCTTCAGTCGATTTTACATTCACATAATCTACCGCTCCAAGACGTTTAGCATCTGAAGCTTTTTCATCGGTAATATCAAAAACAGTAACTTCTGCTCCTAGATCTACCAAGTACTGAACAGCCATATGACCTAAACCTCCAAAACCGGCAACACCAACAACATCTCCTTTTTCAACTTCACTAAATTTAATTGGTGACCAGGTGGTGATCCCGGCACACATTAGTGGAGCGGTACGTTTGATATCTGCACCTTTTGGTACGTTGATCGCAAATTCATCTGAAACAGTTATGATGTTAGAATATCCACCCTGAGTAGTTTCTCCACCGTGAAAACGATCTGGATAACCGTAAGTAAACACGGTACCATTTGCACAATATTGCTCTTTCCCGGCTTCACAGTATTTACACTCGCCACAAGAATTTACCATACAACCTACACCGGCGTAATCACCTACTTTAAAATCTTTTACATCGTCACCAACTGCAGTTACTTTACCCACGATCTCGTGACCGGGAATTACCTGATTTGGCTGATTTTTTACCATAAAGTCACTATGGCAAATACCTGCATATAAGATTTCAATTTCGATATCGCTGTCTCCTACTGGATGACGTTCGAACTCAATTCTTTCAAAATTAGAATTGGCTTTAGTTGCTAAACCAATGGCAGGAATAGCTTCGCTTTGCTGAGCGAAAGACATTGCTGATACCATCAACAACATTAGACTGAATATTCTATTTTTCATTTTGTATGAATTTTTAAGTGATTTTGAGTTATAATTTAAAAAGTTGCTGCATCGATCACGTATCTGTAACGTGCATCTTTGTTCACCACTTTTTCCCAGGCATCATTAATTTGTGAAGCATCAATAACTTCGATCTGTGGTAAAACTCCGTTGTCTGCGCAATAATGAACTACTTCTTGAGTTTCTGGAATTCCGCCAATCAATGATGCGTTGTAATTTACTTTAGCCATCGCAAGCGCTAAATTATTTACTGTGATCGAAGAAGCTTTTGGCATACCTACATAGGTGAAAGTTCCGCCTGGTTTGATACAAGCAACATAAGCTCCTAAGTTAAATTCGTAAGGAATCGTAGAGATCATATAATCCACAGTTTGTGCATAATCTTGAAGTGCTTTTAATTCTTCATCGACAACGATCACTTCTTTTGCTCCCCAAGATTTAATATCTTCAACTTTATCTGCTGAAGTTGTAAATGCATAAACTTCAGCTCCTTTAGAAACGGCAAGTTTTACGGCCATATGACCTAAACCACCAATACCGGCAACACCTACTTTATCTCCTATTTCAAATTGTTCTTTCATTAATGGAGAATACGTCGTGATCCCTGCACATAAAAGTGGAGCTGCTTGCTCGAAACTAATATGATCTGGAATATGCACTGCAAAATGATCTCTTACTACCAATTTATCTGAATATCCACCTTGCGTAATTCCGGTTGGTTCAGCTTCAGAAGGCATTCCGTAAGTCATTTTTGTAGCTCCGTTTTCACAATAGTGCTCTTCACCACCTTTACAGTGATCACATTCCATACAGCTATCTACCATACATCCAACACCTGCGCGATCACCAACCTTAAATTTAGTTACGTTCTTACCAACAGCAGCTACTACACCTACGATCTCGTGACCCGGAACCTGCGGATATTGTTGTTCTCCCCAATGTCCTTTTTCCTGGTGAATATCTGAATGACAAATACTGGCAAATTTGATATCGATGAGAATATCATCATCTCCGACAGGTCTTCTTTCAAATTCCCACGGACTCAATTTTCCTGATTCGTCTTTTGCTGCGTATCCTTTTGTTTTTACTGTTTCACTCATAATTTTTCTTTTCCTTTTTATTCTTTTCCCTTATTATTTTTTTTCGATTTTACAGAATGGTATATCCACCATCTACCGCGATAGATTGACCTATTACATAAGTCGATTCTTCACCGCATAACCAAACCGCTGCATCTGCAACTTCTGAAGCTTTACCTAAACGATTAATTGGTGCAGCATTAATAGAATCTTCTCTTGTAAGATCGCCGCTATTCACCATATCGTTAACCATTGGAGTTTCGATCGTACCCGGGCAAACCGCATTTATACGAATACCCTGTGAAGCATAATCTGCTGCGGCACTTTTAGTGATACCAAGAATTGCGTGCTTTGCAGCGACATACGGAGTTCTACCGGGAACACCAACCTTACCTGCTAAAGAAGAATTGTTGACGATCGCTCCAGATTGTTGTTTTTTCATCTGAATAAGCTCGTGTTTCATACACAACCAAACTCCTTTTAAATTTACATTTAGAATCTTATCGTAATCTTCTTCGCTAGTTTCAGTAATATCCTGAGCCGGAATTTGAATACCTGCATTATTAAATGCGGCATCTAATTTTCCGTAAGTTTCAACAACTTTGGCAACCGCTTTTTCAACTTCTGCCTCGCTAGAAACATCACACTTTATCGCAATTGTATTTGCTCCGTTTTCGTTTAATTCTGCCGAGAGTTTTTCTGCAGCTTCTATATCTACATCTAAAATGGCAACAGAAGCTCCTTTTTCAGAAAAAATTCTAACTGCTGCTTCTCCCATTCCTTTTGAACCACCGGTAACCAGTGCTACTTTATCTTTCATTTTGTTTTCTTTTAATTCATTTCATCAAAGCTTTAAATCGAAGCAATGATAAATTGAAATACGTTTTTCTTAATCTCTATTTGAGATCTTGATTTTACTCGATAATCGATATTAAATACTCCGAGGCTTACCTCGATATAAAGACATTTTCAAAAAATGCTTTCTAGGCTTGCCCCGAGGTTTAATGAAATATTATCCTATTTTGTATAAACTGAATCGGTTACAGCTTCCATCCACTCTACAATACCTTTTTCGGTATTAGGAACGATATACATTTGCTGTACGCCGGTATCTTCACTTGCACCGTGCCAGTGTCTTTTGTTTGGTGGACATTTAATCACGTCACCTTTTTCCATAATTTCTTTTGGCTGACCTTCAATCTGGTGATAACCTTTTCCGTCGGTAATAATTAAAATTTGCCCGCCCGGGTGCGTATGCCAGTTACTTCTTCCGCCTGGCTCAAAATATACATTTCCAACCGCAGTGGTATACGTAGAATCTGGTGCGACCAAACCAACATTAAATGCATTACCCGTAAAATTTTTCTCTGGTCCTTTATTTCCCTTCGGAAAGATAAAATCAAGATCGCTGTCTTCTGAAGTTGAAGTTTCTGTCTGTGCCGTTTCTTCTGAAGCTACTTCACTAGTTTCTGTTGAAGTATTCTCTTTACAGCTTCCTAATAGCAACACACTAAATAATGAACTTGCTAGTAAGGAATTTCTAAGGTTAATCTTTTTCATAATTAATTATTTTGGTTTTTAGTTTTTAAGTCTTACACAAAGATACTGGGAAAGCCAAGCTGTATAGTAATAAAATTCAAATCAAAAAGTAAGAATTTCAATCTAAGCGTCTTAAAAATTACAATATAAAATCGTAAAGAACTGTTAAATCGAATCTAACATAACAATCACGATTACAATAAATTGAGATATAATATTTTAAAAAACAAGTAACAAGCTTTGATAGGTGAGATTGTACGTATACTGAATAAATATTTCAGTATTTCAAAACAAACTCAATATTTCAGAAGTGGTTTGAATATTATAAACTTGATCCACTAAGGAACTCAGCAACTTTTATAAAATGAAAGCTGAAATTATACAATATAGATTCAGAATTAAATGTAGAATTCAATCAATAAAACAATTACCTAAGCGATTGATTTACGAAAAGAACCCGGATTAGTTCCCGTGGCTTTTTTAAAAAAATTATTAAAGTAAGTAGGATAATCAAACCCGAGCGAATAAGCAATATCATTAATACTCCAATCTGTATGCAGTAGTAAAGCTTTAGATTCGTTGATTATTCGATTATTTATATGTGAGGTTGTTGGATAACCGGTAACTTTTTTCACTGCCCTGTTAAGGTAATTTACATGCACGGCCAGATTATTCGCGTAATCTTTTGCGGTACGTAATTTTAAAGGCTGATCGATCCCCTCTATAGGAAATTGTCGTTCTAGCAGCTCTAGAAATACGTTTGTAAGTCGGGACAGCGCATCTTGATTTTGCTGAAAATTTTTAGAAGGCTCTAATTTTTGCGCCTCATGCATAATCAAATTGATATAGTTACGAATTACATCGTCTTTCTGACTATAATCGCTTTGTTGCTCCCTAATCATGTTTTCGAACATCGAATTTAAAAAAACACGTTGCTCATCTGAAATTCGAAGTACCGGCGTACCGTCTAATTTAAATAGCGGAGATTGTTGCAGCATCTCTAAACGATCTGATAACATCAAAAACTCTTCTGAAAACAAACAGGTATATCCTACGTATTTATTGGAAAGTGTTTCCCAGGAATATGGAACGTGTGGATTCCCAAAAAACAGCACGGTTTCACCATCGGTCTTAAAACTTTTATCTGAATAATGAATTACACTTTGCCCTGTCGTTAAACAGATTTTATAAAAATCCTTACGGCTATATATTTTTGTTGAAGAGCTATCATCTTCAATCCTAAATACATTAAAACCTTTTAATTTTAATTCGTTATTAAACTCAGATACCGATCTTTTTGATGTTGCGTTCATGCAGTAAAATTAAGAATTTCAAATCATCTTAAAGGAAATGACTTTCATAATTTTGTATTAATACTTAAATAATCAGAAAAAGTTTCAAACTGATATTCGATAATTTATAACAAAAATTTTATTACCCACCGTTAATTATTAAATATTATTTATATTTCTGATAAACTTCTGCTTATGAAGCGAATATTATTCGACAGACTAGATAATTCGTTTAATACCACTATAGTCTTTATTTCTATAGCGCTATTATTTACTTCGGCTACTTTTGGAGAACGTCTTGGAGTTTATGAAGTTATTATTGATAAAGCTTTCTTTATTTTCCAGCTGATGTTTTTCGGAAAATACTTTATTTATAAACGCACGGTAAATTGGAATAAAGCCGGTATCAATATTCGGCTAAAATGGTTTAAGGATGCACATATTCCATTCTCGAATATAGCAGCTTGTACTTGCAATAATAAAACCTTAGAAATTATTAAATCTAATGGTAAAACGTACAATTTTGATCTATCCGATATACATTATCGAGATAAGGCAAAGTTGATAGGTATATTTCAGGAGCGTCTTCCAAACGCTCAATTTCATAATATCTAATACGAAATCATTTCCTATGAAAGCAATTTATTTTTCACTCGCATTACTCTTATCTATCAATTTTTGCAATGCAAAGATATTTTATGGCGACAACGATAGCATTAAAGAGTCAATAAATAGCAACTGTTTTACTGCGTTAACAATAACTCGCATCAGCCATATCGGAAATAAAAAAGAACAGCTAAAAATGACCAAAGACGAAAAAGGGTATTGGAATGTTGATTATACAGCATTCCAGAAGAATGAAGATATGGTGACTCTTGAAACCATTCAAAATGATAGTCTTTGGTTTGAAGTCTTAAAAACTAAAGTATACTTTTTACCAGATTGGGATGATATTCAATATAAATTTTCAAGTTTTTTGGAAGCCGATCTTGGAAATGGAACTGAACTTTTTGAAGAAAAATTTTTCGTTATTGGAGAATCTTACGAAATTGAAATCTGGACAGATAAAGATCAAAAATACAACAAGATAAGTTATGCTTTACCTGATTCTTACTACAAAAAATTCCCAGAAGTAGATGAGACAAAAGCTGTTGCTAAACTAATCGGAATTTTTAAAGATCAATATCAAATTTTTGAATAGACAGAACTCAATTTTAGTAAAAAAACGCTCTTAGAAATCTTCTCTAAACGTCTAATTTGAACAACTAAGAACTAAATTTTTGAGATAATATAAATTTACTTATATTTAAATCGTAAACGATTTAATCTTAAAAGATTTAAAAAATGAGAACTTCTACTTTTCAAAATATTATGCGCGTTCTTTTGGGCGCAATGATGACTTTTGCCGGTATTGGCCATCTTACTTTTCAACGGGGAGAATTTCAAGCGCAAGTGCCAAGGTGGCTACCAAATTCTCAGGAATTTATGGATGTGGTTGTTCTTGCTTCAGGAATCATAGAAATTTCCTTAGGATTATGCCTAATTTTTTGGGTAAGCAAAAAAGTAAAAATCGGTATATTACTGGTCATATTTTATATTTTGATTTTCCCAGGAAACATTTCTCAGTACACTAACGGAATTGATGCTTTTGGTTTGGATACCGACCAAAAAAGGCTAATTAGATTGTTCTTTCAGCCTGTTTTAATCTTATGGGCCTTATGGTCTACAGGCGCTTTAAAATATTTATTCAGTAAGAAAAATTGAGAAGAGACTTATTTCAAGGCTAATCATTTTTGTTAGCCTCAGGCAAAAAGTTATTTTTACGCTTCTCAAAAAGCACTTTAATTTTGAAAAAGATTTTAGCAATTCTAATCTTGATTTCTTCTATACTTATTTCCTGTAAGGAAGAAAAAACATATGCTGATTATAATGAAAATGATTTTTACGAAGTACAAGGCCTAGTCACCCATGCTCCGCTTACCGATGATCCTTATGATCTTCACGTAGCCAAGGATGTACATTACAAGTATTTTTTAGACCGCGACCAACCTCTTAGCGGAATAGAAGAAAATTTTGAAATTCTGGAAGATGTAAAAGGCTATCCTGTTGTCATATTGGTTCATATAGAGGATGAAACGATCAATTTTTTTGATCGTATCGGTTTTTCGGAAAATTTAAGCATTGATGAAAAGAAAATTCTTGAAGAACATTTTCAAGAACAAATGGATATCGAAAGAGAAAAGATTAATAAAAGAAACTAATTGTTTCGAATCTGAAAAAAAAAGCCACCTTTTCAGGTGGCTTTTCAATTTTATTTCGATTTCTAATTAAGCTTCACAGCTCGAACAATTTACAATGTTCGATACAAACTCTTTAGAAACACTCTGGCTTCTTTGATAATATAAAGTTTTTACGCCTAATTTCCAGGCTTCGATCATTAACTGGTTCACATCTCTTACCGCTACTCCCGCAGGAATATTAAGATTTAAACTCTGCGCCTGGTCGATAAACTTCTGTCTTACCGATGCCTGCTGAATAATCTCTAACTGACTAATTTCTTTAAAGGTTTTAAAGATATCTTTTTCTTCCTGGGTTAAAGTTTCTAAATGCTGAACACTACCGTGATTTAGCATAATGCTTCTCCAGGTATCCTCGTTATCCAATCCTTTTTCCTCTAGCAATTGCTTAAGATATTTGTTCTTACGCATAAAGTTTCCTTTCGCAAGACCAGCCTTATAATAATTACTACTGAAAGGTTCGATTCCTGGTGAAGTTTGTCCTAAGATCGCAGAAGACGAAGTTGTTGGCGCAATTGCCATCAAAGTCGTATTTCTTAATCCATAACCTTTAAGAATTTCTGGCTCGCCATAAATGGTAGCCAACTCCTTACTGGCTTTGGTAGCTTTAGCGCTAATATCTTCAAAGATCTGGTGTGTTAAGCCTTTTGCTCGCATTCCTTCAAAAGGAATTCTGTTTTTCTGTAAATAAGAATGCCATCCCATCGCTCCTAAACCAAGCGCACGGTGATTTTTTGCAAATCTATTTGCTGAAGCTAAATAGTGATTCCCTTCAGTTTTTGCGATAAATTCCTGAAGTACGCCGTCTAAGAAATAGATCGCTAATTTAACAGCTTCAGTATCTTTCCATTCATCATAAAGCTCCAGGTTCATTGATGATAAACAGCAAATAAATGATTCGTCTTCCGTAGAAGGCAAAGCAATTTCAGAACATAAATTACTAGAATGGATTGTTCTATTTTTATCCTTATAAACCTGTGGTTTAAATCGGTTAATATTGTCTTTAAATAAAATATATGGTAAACCTTTTTGCTGGCGACTTTCTAAAACCTTAGCCCAGATTTCACGTTTTTCCATATCGCCTTCGATCATTTCCTGCATCCAGTAATCTGGCACACAAACACCGTAGAACAAATTCTGAATAGGATTCCCGATACTTTTAATTTCCAAAAATTCTTTAATATCTGGGTGATCGATATCTAAATAGGCTGCAAAAGCACCACGACGAACACCTCCCTGAGAAATGGTATCCATTGCCGTATCAAAAAGTTTCATAAAACTTGTGGCTCCACTACTCTTTCCATTATCGGTAACAGCGCTACCACGACCACGTAATTCTCCAAAATATCCAGATGTACCACCACCAATTTTGGTTTGCATAATTACTTCACCAAGTTTGTGCGTGATTCCTTCGATATTGTCTGGTACATAAACATTAAAGCATGAAATTGGTAAACCACGCTCGGTTCCCATATTTGCCCAAATTGGTGAACTTAAACTCATCCAACCTCGCTCTATCATTTCGATAAAAGCTTCAGCAAGTTCTGGCTTATATAATCTTCTTGCCGATGCATTTGCAATACGCTCGATAGCAGATTTTACAGTTTCTCCTTTTAGCAAGTAACCACGATTAAGGATTTGCTGACTTTCATCATTAAGCCACCAAAGTCTTTTATTCTTTGGTTCGTCTGCGATTAAAGGCTGAGTTTCTACGTTCGTTGTCATGGGAGTTTCGGGTATTTAATTTTTGGCGATTATTTTTAAAAAAGGTCTGATGCGGTGATACTTTTATCGTGCTTTGTATAATCTACAGGGCGTCTTGCAAAGAAATCGTCTAAGCTATTTGCAAAAACTTCTTCTTCAAACCATAGCATTGGCTGATATTCGGCTGCTGTTATATTGTATTGCTTAGGGAGACCTATGCTTTGTAAACTATCATCTAATCTGAATTTCATAAAATCCATTAGATTCTTTTTATTAATGGTTTCTAACTGACCATTTTCGAAGATCCAGTCGATAATTTCTTCTTCAACTTCAATAGATCTGGTAACTACATCGGTTAATTTCTGAATCATTTCTTCATTGAAGTAATCTGGATACTCTTCACGAATCTGATTGATGATATAGATACCGGCATTAGCATGAATTTGTTCGTCTACTGAAGTCCACGCGATAATATTACTCACATTCTTCATCACTCCTTTAAAACGGTTAAAGGATAACACGATAGCAAACTGACTAAAAAGTGATACATTTTCAATCAAAATAGAAAATAAGATCAAAGAAGAAACGTAATCTTTAGGATCCTCGGCTTTGGTATGCTCTAGAGCTTCAGTTAAATAGGCGATACGTTTTTTAATCGCAGGAACTTCTACTACCTGCGCAAACTCGTTATTATAACCTAAAACTTCTAAAAGTCTCGAATAAGCCTGTGAATGTCTAAATTCACATTCAGCAAAAGTACTTCCTAATCCGTTAAATTCTGGTTTTGGTAAATGTTTGTATAAATCTCCCCAAAATGATTTTACAGCAACTTCAATTTGTGCAATCGCCAGTAAACTTTTCTTTACCACATCTTTTTCACCCTCGGTTAAATGTGAATGAAAATCCTGTACATCTGCGGTAAAATCTACTTCAGAATGCACCCAAAAAGATTGGTTGATAGCATCTGTAAAATCTAAAACTCCCGGATACTCAAAGGGCTTATAATTTAGCCGCTTATCAAAAATACTCATACTGCTGTTGTGTTATTTATGAAACAAAAAACCAAGAGCATAAAATGAAATGGAAGGATGATCTTCGATAAGATTTTAATCTTAAAATGTCGAATCTTAGTATCCACGACCATTACTTTTTATGCGAAAGTAAAAGTCATTGAAACGAAAAAAGGTGTTCTGGCTTATCAGCAACGCTAATTTACAGTTGCGCAACAGCTCATGATTTGCACATGATTCCCCTTAAATTCATATGAAATTTCGTTCAATAATTTCAAATCAAAATTACAATCTAAGAGCACACTTTTTTTAGAAATCTTAGCATACTTATTCACAATTTTGTGAACAATCCAGAAACCGCTGATTTTTAAAGTTTTATATTTTAATTTTTAAAATTCTGAAAATCAGATTATTAATTTTTCAACATTGCTAAATTGTTTACAAAAAATGTAAACTTTGCAATTCTAAATAATCTGTAAGCGAATAAAATATAATGATTTACTTATTTGTGAAGACATTGGTAAATGCATTACAAATATAAAGAAACCTCAACTTGAAATTGATTTATCTAAAACGAAAATTTCACGAAAACTGAAGATAAAATACAGTAGCTTAAAAATAAACAATTTAGCTCTAGAATTTCGGAATTTAGTCTAAAACAGGAAGAGCCTTTTCTTCAAATTCAATATTCAGGTTTAAAATTTCATTAAGTGTTGGTGCAAACTGAGAGGTAAAATATTGCTTATTTTTTCTCGATGCTCCTATAGACTTAATGTGATTTCCTAAAGCCATGATCCAAACCTGATCTGCGTCTTTAATTGAAGTACCATGCCCTCTCCAGGTATCATTTTCTCCAGTTCCTGCTCCGCGACCATGATCTGTGGTGATTAAAATACTCGTTTTACCTTTATAATAAGAATCTGAATTCACAAACTCCCAAATATCCTGGATCATTTTATTGGTGCGATGTGCAGACCTTAAATATTCATCATAGCGACCGTCGTGCGCAAAATCATCGGTTTCTCCATAGGCGATATATAAAACATCAGGCTTTTCGTGCTTTAAAGCTTCCATTGCATAATTATGGGTAAAAACATCGAATCTTACCCCGCCCCACCGCTTTGGTGTTTCCTGCTGAATTTTATCCAAAAACAGCGCTTTTTCTGAAGGATTTTTAGATAATGAAGATCGATATCCTGCATTAACCGGAATTTCACTCCGTTTTTCATTCAGTATAAAAGGAAAAACATCCCAGCTTCCAAAAGCTAAAACTTTACCGCGATACTTATTACTGAAATTGGCGATTTCCAGAATGGTTTTATTTGGATTATAAATTTTATCGTTACTATTTATATGATTATCATCTGCTTTACCGGTTAGAATTTCATTATAACCAGGATAAGAGAAAATCATGTTATTGGTAAGATTCACTTTATTACCTTCCCAGCGATCACCTAAGATCACACCATTTTCAGCAATAAAATTCCACACAAAAGGAAATAGCATTTTACGACGCTCTGTTTTAGTTTCAGCCCAAAAATCATCTTTTAAACCCGATCTATTTTCTACAAAACGATCATTATTTAGCAGCAGAGAATCTGCCCCACCAAATAGTTCCTGCCAGCGCAAGCCATCTAAAGTGATAATAATAAGTTTATCGTTTTCCTGAGCCTGCAGGGAAATACTCAGTATAAAAAAGCCAAAAACAAGGGATTTAAGATCTAATTTCATATGGCTAAAATAAGGCGAATTATGATTCTTTCTGCAAATTAAAAGATACTCAATCGTTACTAAATGAATAAATTGTAAGTTTACATTAAATTAGAATTATTGCTGAAGAGCGTAGCAAAATAAGCCTGTTAAGTAGACTACACAGGGCAAGCCCATAAAGCATTTTTTTTAAAGCGTCTTTGTACCGAGGCAAGGCTCGAAGCATTTAATCTCGATTATCGAGTAAAAAATTAGTAGTTATTGAGAAATTCTAATGGCATTTTAATCTCGATATAAAGTTTTTTTAATAATCCCACTCTATTTTCGCATGCAGCTGAAGAAATGTTATAAAATTCTGAAGCTTTAGAAAAGAACGCAACTTTTAATTACTTTTATCGATTGAAAAACCTATTTCGATCATTTTTAACCAGTTACAAAAAACATTGAATTATATATGGCCAAAAGTTCAATTTCTCCCTGGACTAAACTATGGAACCTGCTAAAACTCGAAAAACGTGACATTTTACACGTTCTATATTACGCGCTTTTTGCAGGTCTTATTAGCTTAACCCTACCATTGGGAATACAGGCAATTATAAATTTAATTCAGGGTGCAGAGGTTTCTACCTCCTGGATCTTACTTACCTGCCTGGTAACTCTTGGAGTTGGATTTAATGGAGCGCTACAAGTTTTACAACTAGATCTTGTAGAGAATATTCAGGAGAAAGTATTTACACGTGCTTCGTTCGAGTTTATCTATCGCTTCCCAAAAATGAGGGTTAGAGAACTGGAAAATTATTATCCGCCAGAATTATCCAATCGCTTTTTTGATGTGTTAACGCTTCAAAAAGGTTTACAAAAGCTATTGCTAGATTTTCCTGCTGCTGTGATTCAGATTATTTTTGGCCTTTTGCTACTTTCATTTTATCACCCGTTTTTTATTGCGTTTGGTATTCTATTAGTAGTCCTTATTTATATCATCTTTAAGTTTAGCTTATCTAAAGCGGTCGATACAAGTATCCTGGAGTCTAAAAAGAAATATCATGTTGCTTTTTGGATTCAGCAGGTGGCTGCAAACTTTAGAACCTTCAAGATTTTTCCAGATGAATATGAGCAGAATAAAAACAATAGACTTGTTCAAAAATATTTAGAAGATAGACAGGCGCATTTTGGTACTGTAAAGAACCAGTATAAGCAAATGGTTGTTTTTAAAGTTATTGTGACTTTAGGACTGCTTTTAATTGGTGGCTTACTGGTACTTAATCAGCAAATGAATATTGGACAATTTGTTGCTGCTGAAATTATTATCGTACTGGTTATTAATTCCGTAGAAAAAATAGGGCTTAGCTTAGAAACGATTTATGATGTGGTCACTGCAGTCGAAAAAATTAGTGAAGTAACCTCTAAAAAAATAGATCGTAAAACGGGTGTGAATAATAATGACGTGCAGCTATTTCCTTTAAAAATTGAAAATCTGCATATCGAGAAAACAACTGTTCCAGATTTAGTAGTGAATGAAGGTGATCTTATTAATATTGTTGGTGCAGAAATTGTAGTGAACGACTTTTTCCATTACCTCTCTGGGATGAAAAAGACCAAAAAAGGTCGAATTTATTTTAACCGGGAAGAAATCGCCAATGTAAATCTTGATAATTACCGAAACAAGATCGCATTGCTTTTAAATACCGATAGTATTTTTGAAGGAACTATTTGGGAAAATCTAACGCTGAGTAACCCAAATATGAGTTCAGATAGGGTTTACCAAATGCTAGAAGATTTTAATGTTCTGGATCATATCAATAAACTTCCGGAGTCATTAAACACATATATTTTCTCTGGCAGTAAAAAAATAGGTGCAAAAACAGCGAAAAAGATATGTTTGATAAGAGCCTTACTTAAAGATCCAAAATTTTTAATGATCGAGAAAGGATATATACTTTCAGAAAATGATAAACAAGCCCTGATGAAGCATATTAAAAGAGAAAACACCTGTGTTTTACTTGCTGATGATGCACATCGATTAGACGAATTTGAACCTCTATACCTAGAACAGAAATAAAAAATTAAACAATAAATGCTTAATCTTTCTAATACAAAACTGGGTGAAAAGGTAAACTTCGAGCAGTTTAGTGCCTTTTCTCAGATCGTGAAAAGAAGTCATCACAAGCTTCTTTCCAGGATCTTATTAGGAACTTTTGTGTTTTTACTAATTCTACTGTTTTTCCCCTGGACGCAAACCATTAGCAGTAGAGGTTATGTAACTACCCTAAAACCTGATCAAAGACCCCAAACCCTGCAATCTCCAATCCCGGGACAAATCCAAAAATGGTATGTTCGGGAAGGTGATTATGTTGAAAAAGGAGACACAATTTTACATATTGCTGAAGTAAAAAATGAATATTTTGATCCGCTTCTTGTAGAAAGAACCGGTGATCAGTTAAGTTCAAAAAATAGTTCTTTAGAATCTTACGGGCAAAAGATCGAAGCACTACAGCGCCAGTTAGCTGCTGTAAATCGCGAGCGTGAATTAAAATTAGAACAAACAAGAAATAAAAGAAAGCAAGCCGAACTTAAGATCAATAGTGATAGTATTTCTTTAGAAGCGGCGAAAGTAAACCTAAGCATAGCCGACAGGCAATATACTCGTATCGCCGAGCTTTACGAAGAAGGACTTAAATCAAGGTTAGATCTTGAAACAAAACAGTCCAAATTTCAGGAATCTCAGGCCAAGGTTATCGATCTTGAAAATAAATTACTCAGCAGTAAAAACCAATTGCTTAATGCGATCATGGAAGTGAATCGTATTGAAGCTAACTATATCGATAAGATCAATAAGATCGAGGGTGAGATCTCTACGGCTAATTCATCAAGATTCGATGCTGCAGCACAAGTTTCTAAATTAGAAAATTCTCTTTCTAATTACCAAATTCGAAAAAATCTTTATTATATCCGCGCTCCGCAGGACGGTTACATTAACCGTGCGCTAAAACAAGGTATCGGTGAAACCTTTAAAGAAGGTGAAAAACTGGTTACCATTATGCCTTCTAATATCGATATTGCTGTGGAAACTTATGTAGAGCCTATAGACCTCCCACTTCTAAGTATTGGCGATCATGTAAGAGTACAATTTGATGGTTGGCCTGCGATCGTTTTTAGTGGATGGCCAAATGCCTCTTTTGGTACTTATGGAGCAAAAGTAGTTGCGATAGAAAATTTTATAAGTGATAACGGTAAATACCGAATTCTGCTTGCTCCAGATCTTAAAGAAAGAGATAAGCACGAATGGCCAGAAGCACTTCGGGTAGGATCTGGTGCCAGAACTCTAGCTTTACTGGATGATGTGCCTATATGGTATGAATTATGGCGAAAATTAAATGGATTTCCACCTAATTATTATACCAGCGCAGAAAAAGAAAAAGACGGAAAGAAAAGTGATTCCAAAGATGCTAAGAAGTAATATGCGAAAGTTTATTTGTTTAGTTTACTTTTCGGTTTTTGGTATTTTCTTCGGAAATGCACAGGAACAGGAATCTGAGATCTTCACGTTGGAAGAATTTCTAGCGATGGTAAAACGGCATCATCCTATTGTTGCTCAGGCAAATCTTGATCTTTCTGCAGCAGAAGCTAAATTATTAAAATCCAGAGGAGCCTTTGATCCTAAACTGGAAGGTGGAATGAAAGAAAAGAATTTTCATGGCACCGAATATTACTCGTTGTGGCATGGAACGTTTAAAATTCCTACCTGGTATGGTATTGATCTTAAAGCCGGTTATGAGCAAAATGAAGGTTACTATCTTAATCCAGAAAATACCACACCAGATGACGGTCTTTGGAGTGCCGGTGTAAATATTAGACTTGCACAGGGCTTGCTTTATAACGAAAGAATGAATAATCTGAAGCAGGCAAAGATCTTTCAGGAACAATCACAGGTAGAAAGAAATATACAGGTAAACCAGGTGCTTGCAGATGCTACAAAAGCCTATGCAGATTGGGTATATTATTTTCAAAATGCTACAGTTTATGACGAATTTTTGGAAAATGCGATCATTCGATTCGATGGTATTTCAACTTCCAGTAGATTGGGAGAAACACCAGCGATCGATACTGTAGAAACAATGATCACGGTAAGAAAACGAAGATTAGATCTTAAGCAAGCACAATTAAAGCTTCAAAAAGCTAAACTGGCGCTTAGTAATTATCTTTGGATCGAAGATATTCCTATCGAATTGGAAGATCGTATGATTCCGTCTCCAGAAACCTTAGACTTCACTTCTGTTCTTGGCATAGAGCAATTATTAGGAAACGCAACAGATATCGAAGATCATCCTAAATTACAGTCTTTAAATTATGATTTGGAATCTTATGATCTTGATATTCGATTAAAAAGAAACAAACTTTTACCTAAGATCGATGTTGAATATAATTTTCTTTCTGAAGAAATTGATGAACCAGATTATATCAACACGAATAATTATAAAGCCGGAGTTAAAGTAAGTTTTCCTTTATTTCTTCGGAAAGAACGCGGTGATTTACGATTGTCAAAAGTTAAACGGGAACAGGCTGAATATAAATTGTCTGAAAACGCCTGGAAGCTAAGTAACAAAATTAAGGCTACCGAAAGGGAAATTCTTAGTTTACAGGAGCAAATGGCCATTGTCACAAATATTGTAGACGAAAGTGAGATCATGGTTGAAGCAGAAAAACGCCTATTCGAGATGGGTGAAAGCTCCATTTTCTACATTAATACTCGGGAAAATAAACTTATAGATTCTATTCTAAAAATGAATAAGATCAACAACGAATTAAACCTTGCGATCGCTAAGCTTTTCGAAACACTTAGGATCGAGTATGAGAATCAATAATTCTTCTATTTAGAACAAAAAAATATACCTAAAAACATACAATGTCAGGTGTGTACAGGATAGATTTTCGATGGATTTTTTAAAAATTATACATCGAAAATCTAAATTCATGCCACATGATCAAAAAGATCATATTTTTATTCATTTCTCTTACTTTCTCCTCGTTTTGTTTCTGCCAGGATACTACCTATTGGCACAACAAACCCAGAAAAATTCACTATCAACCCAACGGAAATGCTTTTGAATTGGTCAACGGCACGCGAAAATTCAATCGCGCGCTCTACGGAACCAATACTGGTTTTCGTGTAGAAGCCGGCGATTTACCGGAGTTTGCGATGTATATGCCTGGAATGGGCGGTAATTTTCAATTGGGAATTCTTACTGCGGAAAAAAGCAAATGGATCACCGAAGCCGATAAGATAAAGACCTCTTATATTCCAGGAAGAATGGAATATACCATTGAAGATGAATTGTTGAAAGGTGGAAAACTTCAATTACAAATCCTCGCTTTAGCCGATGCTGAAGGTTTCATTTTAAAAGTAATTCCTGAAAATATACCTGCGGAAGTCAATTTAGTTTGGGGTTATGGTGGCGCCAGCGGAAAGAAATTTCATCGTGATGGCGATATTGGTGCCGACCCTGAATCGGTTTTTTACCTGCAACCCGATTATTGCGAGCATAATTCTTTTAAAATCGATAAAAATTCATTTCACTTAGATTACGCCTGGGATAGCAAAAACAAGGAAACCCGAAAAATAATGACGGGCGTCTTCCCCGAAGCTGAAGTAAAATTAGCCGATGTTCATCAATTGGAAAATCCACTCAGCTTATGGAATTCCACTGCGGAAGATTTACCGGTTCTGGCAGGAAAAATCACCGAGTTAGAAACTGAACTTTATTGGGAAATCGGGAATCAACTTCAAATTGAAAATAAATCTCAAACTGATCTAAAACAAGATTTTGAAAAAGCCTTATCGAAGGCAGAAGATTTAGCCAACCGAGTTCAATTAAAAACACCAGATCCTTATTTAAACACGTTGGGCGGAGCTTTAGCTACCGCTGCCGATGGTATTTGGGAAGATCCTGCATTTTTGCACGGCTCGGTGGCCTGGCGAATGCACCTCAACGCTTGGCGTGGCGCTTATGTGGCAGATCCGCTGGGTTGGCACGACCGAGCGAAAACACATTTTTCAAGCTATGCGAATTCTCAGGTTTTACAACCAGAAACCGGTCCGGTAGTTCCCGATACGTCAAGACATTTTGCTCGGCAAAAAGAGAAAATCGGGACTTCTATGTTTAGCCGGGGTTATATTTCTAGGCATCCCAATAAAAACACCGTAGCGCATCATTACGATATGAATTTGGTGTTTTTCGATCAGCTACTCAAGCATTTTCAATGGAGTGGCGATAAAGAATATATCAAAGAAATGTGGCCGACTTTAAAGCGTCACCTCGCCTGGGAAAAACGAAATTTCGATACTGATGGCGACGGACTTTATGATGCTTACGCCGCTATTTGGGCGAGCGATGCTTTGCAATATTCCGGTGGTGGCGTGGTCTACACGTCGGCTTGTAATTATAGTGCTAACAAAATGGCAGCAAAATTGGCGAAAATTGTTGGTGAGAATCCACAAGCTTATGAAGAGGAAGCTGAAAAAATTATAAATGCACTTCAGCAACAATTATGGATCAAAGAAAAAGGAATTTTTGCAGAATATAAAGATCTTTTAGGCGAACAAAACTTACACGAGCAACCGGGTATTTGGAGTGTTTATCATACGATTGACGAAGCCGTTCCTTCGGAAAAACAAGCTCTACAAATGCTGAATTATGTTTCGACTGAAATTCCGCATATTCCTGTAAAAGCTGAAGGTTTAGATCGAAAATTGGAACTTATTTCTACCACCAATTGGCAACCTTATACTTGGTCGGTCAACAATGTGGCTTTAGCAGAAAACCTACATATGGCTTTGGCGTATTGGCAAGGCGGAAATGCTGAAAAAGCTTACGATTTATGGGAAAGCGCGCTGATTGAAAGTATGTATTTAGGTGCTTCTCCGGGCGGATTTCAGCAGCTTTCTTTTTACGATGCGATTCGTGGAGAATTGTACCGCGATTTTGCTGATCCTATCGGGATGGCGGCTCGCAGTTTGGTAGAAGGTTTATTCGGAATTCATCCTGATGCTTTAGAAAATGAATTGAAAATTACTCCGGGTTTTCCTGAAGATTGGAAGGAAGCTTCTTTGCAACTCCCTAATATTTCGGTTGAATTTCAGCAGAATGGAAAGTCTAAATTGTATAAAATTCAGCAAGATTTTCCGAAAGAGTTGGCTTTAAAAATGGAAATCGGCATTACTTCAGAAAAAGTAGAAGAAGTGCTGGTCAACGGAAAATCAATTCCGCTGAAATGGAAAAAAGAAGCCTATAATTCCCCAAAATTGATTATTGATGTAGCTTATGCTAAGAATTATACAATAGAAATTAAGCAAAATGGAAATGACTTAGAAAAACCTCAATTTCCTACGAAAATCGCTTCCGAAGAAAATTTACAATTAAAGCTGAATAAAGCTAAAATCGTAACTGTAGACGATCCGCAGCAGATCATTAAGAATTATGATCTCAAATTGGGCGAATTTCAAATAAATGCTCTTACCGGAAATAAAAGCTTCTTTGTGCAATTGCAACAAGGCGAGCAAAGTTGGTGGAAAATGATTGCTGTAGAAGTACTTCCAAAATTAGAGATTCTTGAGCAACAAATTTCAGGAAATCAATTACAACTGAGTTTACAAAATCATACTTCAAAAAATATTAATACAGAATTGATTTTGAATTCAGCGAAAAAGAGTCAGCAAAATATTCAGTTGAAAGCTAAATCTAAAAGCTTGATTGAGATTCCGCTAGAATACGCCGTTTCAGGAACAAATCAGCTTCAGTTAGAATCAAAAAATGAAACTTATGACTTAGATTTTCAAAATTGGGAGGTGAAAACTTCAGCAAAATCAAAATTTGAACTGGTTGATTTAAGTTCCGTTTTCAATAGTGAAATTAGTGATATTTTTACCGATCAATACCAAGAGCCTCGATCGTTACGTCCAACCTTGCAATTACCCACCACCGGAATTGGTAATTGGTGTTATCCGTGGATCGCTGAAGAAGTACATATCGACGATTCCGGTTTGCGTAAAAAAGCAGGCGAAAAACAGCAAATATCGACTTCGCAGGGAATTCCATTTCAAACGCCTTCCGCAGAAAATAAACAGAATATTGCTTTCGTATCCCAATGGGAAGTTTATCCCAAAGAACTTGAAATTCCGATTTCCGGGAAAGCTTCGCACGCTTATTTAATGATGGCGGGTAGTACAAATCCAATGCAAAGCAGATTTGTGAATGGTGAAGTAATTGTGACTTATCAAGACGGTTCAACAGAAATTCTGCAACTCAAAAACCCGGAGAATTGGTGGCCGATCGAGCAGGATTATCACATAGATGGTTACGCTTTTACCACCAATGCGCCAAAACCACCGCGTGTTTACTTAAAAACTGGAGAAATTACTCGCGATTTTGAGGATTATTACAACATTCACGGCTATTCCAGCAAAGGAATTGATGGCGGCGCAGCGACGATTTTAGACCTTCCGCTTAACCCGAAAAAGAAGTTGAAAAGTCTCTCTTTTAGAGCAAGCGCAAATGATGTGGTAATCGGATTGATGAGTTTAAGTTTAAAACGAAAGTAATGAAACGAAGAACTTTTGTACAACAAAGTAGTTTGGCGGCGTTAGCGAGCTGCTTGCCTTGGCAGTCAATATTGAGTTATGGTAACGATCCTGAGTTGTCGAGTTTCGAAAAGCGTTTAAGTCCTGTAGGAAGAGCTTTGGAGTTTGAAGATCAATACGTTTGGTGTAATAGTCCTATTGAAGGCCCCGGCGGCAAAATTCACGTGTTTTATTCTTGTTGGCCAAAAAGCAAATCGATGAGCGGATGGACTCACCAATCGGAAATCGCTCACGCAGTAGCTGAAAAGCCGGAAGGACCTTACGAATATGTAGCTACAGTTTTGTCTCCGCGAGGCAAAGGTTTTTGGGATGCGACAACATGCCATAACCCAAGCATTCATTTTATAGACGGGAAATATGCGTTGTTTTTTATGGGGAATTCGAACGGTAAATTGAATACGCAACGCATCGGTTTGGCAACAGCAGATTCACTTTACGGCCCTTGGGAACGACCGGATGAGCCACTTTTGTTTCCCGGGGAAGCAGGAACTTGGGACGATCATTGTACGACTAATCCTTCCTTTTTAAAATTTGAAGATAAATATTGGTTGTATTATAAATCTTTTGATTCAGAAGGTTATTTACATCCAAAATTCAGTATTCGGGGTAATCGAAAATATGGATTAGCGGTGGCCGATCGATTAGAAGGACCTTATCGAAAGTATGATGGCAATCCGGTCATCGATTTTTCAGGAATGGGAAATAACGAACAATGCGAAGATGCTTTTGTCTGGCGGGAGAAGGGTAAGTTTAAAATGCTCGCGCGCGATCTAGGAACATTTGATATCGATAATGGTTTGTATATGGAATCTGAAGATGGCAAGCATTGGAGCGATCCAAAAATAGGATACCAACCTCTAGGAAAATATGTGAACCAGCCTCCTGCACCTAAGCACTTAAATAGATATGGTAGGGCAGAGCGGCCACAGATTTTATTTCAGAATGGGAAACCAACTTATCTGTTTACCGCTTCGCAAGGTGGGAAATATGAAACAGCTTCCTCGTTTATTTTTAAAATTGATTAAAGCAGTTAGCAGTAAACAGTTTACAGAATTTAGTAAAAGTCACTTCGAGTGATTTTGTTGAAAAGTTAGTGTAAACAAAATCGTATCGAGAAGTAAAAAATATTGAATTTCAATAGATCTAAAAATAAGAAAAAAAGACCTCTCAGCTTTTGATACCTGTAAGGTTTAACCAAGTATTATAAATAAAACTAACTATAACTTATGAAAAAATATCTCTCATTAATATGCCTAAGTTTACTTTTCTTCAGTTGCGTTGAAGAAAAGAAAAAGGAAAAAGCATCATCAGAAAAAGAACAATTCTCTAAAATCGACCGAAAGGCCGTCATAACACGAAATAATGTACACGTCAATCAACTAGATACCTTGGCTTCGTTAAGTGTGGGGAACGGAAGTTTTGCTTTTACCGTTGATGGTACGGGATTACAAACTTTCCCGGATATGTTTCAGTATGGCGTTCCGCTGGGAACAGAATCGGAATGGGGTTGGGATTCGTTCCCAAATTCTGGCGATTATAAGTTTGAAGAAACATTGGAAGATTACGATCAATATGGTCGCAAGGTGAGTTATTCGGTACAAAAGAAAGGCGATCGCGCTAGAAAAGCAGTCGATTTTTTTAGATCGAATCCGCATCGTGTTCAGTTAGGAAATCTGGGTTTTGATTTACTCAATAAAAACGGCGAAAAGGTTCAACCGCAAGATATTACTGATATTCAGCAGGAACTAAATGTGTGGACGGGAGAAATTACTAGTACATTTAAGGTAGAAGGAATTCCGGTGGAAGTTAAAACACTTTGTCATCAAGAGGAAGACATTATTGGGGTTGAAGTAAATTCTGAATTAATTGAAAAAGAACAACTTAAAATAAGACTTCGATTGCCGTATCCTACCGGCGGCTGGACCGATCTAGGTACAAAATGGGAAGCTGAAAATTTAGATTATTCAAGTGAAATTTCAGCAAATGAAAACAATCACGCTATAGTCACCAGACAAATGGATTCATTGAAATACGAAATAGGTTTCAATTGGAAAGGCGAAGCGAAATTCAATAAAAAAGAAGCTCAGTATTTTGAATTAATTCCGCAGCAAAACAAGTTTTCATTTACCTGCCAGTTCACTAACAAAGCCATCAATAAAGAAACTGATTTTACTTCGGTAGAAAAAAGTAGTAAGAGTGGTTGGGAAGCATTTTGGAAGAGCGGTGGCATCGTCGATTTTTCTGAATGTACCGATGAACGTGCACCGGAATTAGAACGTCGCGTGGTATTATCGCAATACTTGACCAAATTGCAATGTACCGGAGAAATACCGCCACAGGAAACCGGATTAACTTATAATTCGTGGTACGGGAAACCACATTTAGAAATGCATTGGTGGCACGGAGTTCACTTTCCGTTATGGGGAAGACCAGAGTTATTGGAAAAAAGTTTACCTTGGTATGATCGCGTTTTCAAAAAAGCGAAACATTTAGCAGAACGGCAAGGTTTTAAAGGTGCAAGATGGCAAAAAATGACCGATCCTTACGGTGATGAAGGTCCGTCTTCTGTGGGAGCATTCTTACTTTGGCAACAACCGCATTTTATCACATATGCAGAATTGATGTATCGTGCCGATTCTACTTCAGCAACTTTAGAAAAATATAAAGAGCGTGTGTTTGCCACAGCAGATTTTATGGCGTCGTTCGCGCATTTAAATGAAGAAGGAACTTACGATTTAGGTCCGGGTGTGATTCCGGCGCAAGAACGTTTTCCGAAAATGGAAACATTTAACCCAACTTATGAATTAGCCTATTGGAACTGGGCATTAACTACAGCGCTAGAATGGAAAGAACGCTTGGGAGAAGAACAGCCCTCAGCTTGGAAAAAAGTGGCAGAAAACTTGTCACCACTTCCTGTTCAGGAAGATTATTATTTAACTACTGAAAGTGCGACCGATTCTTACACCAACCCAGAATATTTAACCGATCATCCTTCTGTTTTAGGAACTTACGGAATGTTGCCGGTAACGCCAATGCTCGATAAAGAAATTATGGATAATACTTTTAATAAAGTCTGGGATATCTGGACCTGGGAAGATACTTGGGGTTGGGATTTCCCAATGACAGCAATGGCTGCGGCGCGATTGGGCAAACCTAAAAAAGCAGTAGATGCACTTTTTATGGATGTACAAACTAACACTTATTTAAAAAATGGTCATAATTACCAGGAAGAACGCTTAACGCTATATATGCCGGGGAATGGCGGTTTACTTACTGCGGTTGCGATGATGTGTGCCGGTTGGGACGAAACCAATGAGAAAAATCCGGGATTTCCCAACAATGGCAAATGGAATGTAAAATGGGAAGGCTTGAAAAAAATGCCTTAATCTAATCCTCCAGATTTTTTATTTTCTTTAATTCTGCTTCAGTAATAATTATTGCAGTTCCGTGGCGCGTTCCTTTTGGAAATGTGATTTGATCTGAAATATCTATCCAATTCTTCAAATCTGTTGAAGCAACGGCTCCGTATTGATGATCTGTATACTTATCAAAATATACGATGTATTGATCTTCTACTTTTAACATGGTTGGACCTTCTGCCCAATATTTCCCAGTAATTGGTTCGCTGGCATCGGTATAAGGACCGGTTAAATCTTCAGCAAACGCAACTTTTAAGTTCTTTTGTGCAGGCTCCCTGGTTTCATCTTTCAAGATCATAACATATTTGCCATCATGCCAACTAATACTGGCATCAATCACATTAAAGCCAGGCTCATATAAAAGTTTAGTATCAGAATAATCTTTAAAATCTTTTGTGGTGACATAATACATACGATGATTATATCCACTATCCATATCAGATTGTGTTTCAGGAAATTTACCCGGAATTGTTGTTGCCCAATAAATCATATATTCATCATTTTTCTCGTCGTATGTGATTTCTGGAGCCCAGCAATTTCTGGCGGTTTCTTCGTCTTTCATCACAGGAATTAATTCTTGTTGTGACCAGTTAATTAAATCTTCAGAAGAAGCATAGCCAATCCCCCGTTCTGTCCAACCCGTTGTCCAAACCATATGATATTTACCATCACCGCCTTTTATGATACAGGGATCACGCATCAATTTTTGTTCGCCAACTTCAGGAGTTAATAAAGACACATCGTTATTTAAAGTTTCCCATTTTAAGCCATCTTTGCTATAGGCATAATGCAAACCATCTTCTCCATTCCCTTTAAAATAACTGAATAAATAAACCTCTTTTTGGGCATTACAAGAGGTAAAAAAACAAATAAGCAATAGAAAACTGAATGCCTGATTAAATTTCATGGAGTTTAATTTTTATAATGATGCAATTTTAGCCAGTTAAGTAAGCTGGTTGGCCAGGTATTATTGGTAAGCTGTCTTCCCATCCCGAAGCCGTGCCCACCATTCTCAAAAATATGAATTTCAGCAGGAACTTTATGTTCTTTCAGGGCTTTTAAATAGTTAAGACTATTTTCTACCGGAACAGCATGATCGTCCATCGCATGAATCAAAAATGTTGGTGGTGTATCTTCTGAAACCCGAGTTTCGTTAGAAAAATGTTGTACTAATTCTTCAGAAGCTGTTTTTCCCAATAAGCGTTCTCTGGAACCTCGATGGGTAATTTCATTGGTTAAACTTACAACAGGATAAACCAATATTGAAAAATCTGGTCGTGCACTTTTTTCTATTTCTGCAGAATAAACTTTTTCATCAAAGTGTGTAGAAAGCGTTGCTGCCAAATGCCCGCCTGCAGAAAAGCCCATAATCCCGATCTTGTTAGAATCAAGATTCCATTTTTCTGCGTTAGTTCGCAAAACTCTTACAGCGCGTTGTGCATCCATCAATGGACCTACAGATTTATCTTCCATGATTTCATCGGAAGGTAAACGATACTTTAAAACGAATGCTGAAATTCCTTCAGAAGCCAGCCATTCTGCCAGTTTAAATCCTTCCTTATCGATCGCCAAATGACTATAACCGCCACCGGGAAAAATAATTACCGCACTTTTTAACGAATCTCCCTTTGCTAAATAGGCATAAAGTTTTGGTTCTTTAACTTTGCTTACGCCGGTTAATTGATCGCCATCAAACTTTTGCTCTTCCTGGTATTCATTATTTTCTATACTTCCGGGAATTTTCCCTTCCCAAAGATCAATTTCAAAATCCTGGGCTTTACTAATAAAAGTACTAAACAAGAGAAACAGAATAACTAATTTTCGCATACTTAAGATTGAATTCTATAAACTTCAGCTCCTGCCAGTAAAAAGCAGCCTAAACCATAATCTTCAAAATCTGGAATCTTTTTATAAGATAATGGCTGCCCGTCTTTCGGCTCTTTTCCCGTAGATTGCACCCAACCTAAAAATCCGTTTTCGTGAAGACCATCTTTTATCATTGCATTCCAGGCTTTAGTGATAACCGGCATGTATTTATCTTTATCTAAAATTCCGTTATTTACGCCGTAAGCCATCCCATAAACGAATAATGCAGTACCCGAAAGCTCTTTGCCTCCAAAGTGGCCCTCGTCATGTAAGCTTACATTCCAAAAACCATCTTTACGCTGTACTTTTACCAAGGCTTCCGCCATCGCTTCAAGATCTTCTTTGTACTGTTCTTCATGTGCAGTACCTTCAGGAATAATTGATAGTACTTTTGCTAAAGCTCCTATCACCCAACCGTTTCCTCTACTCCAATAAGAATCTTCCCCATTGGGTTCAGTATAAGGCGGATCAAAATCTGCATCTCTCCACCACAGTCCATCTTTTTCATTAAATAATCCTTTTCCTCCGATAGAATTTCTAGTATCCATATACATTTGATACATCTTTTCGTAGTAACGAGAATCTTCCTCTAAAACGCCCATTTTCGCAAATACCGGCATTCCCATTTGTATTGCATCTATCCAATCCCAATCACCAGTTTGCGGTGTAAACAAAAACTTTTGCATACAGGCTCTGGTATTTTTTAATTTTTCTGGATCTGGTTGCAAATTGTAAAGATCAATATAGGTTTGCGCAGCACAGTAATCGTCTGCATTACGGGTTTCATTACCACTTCTAAATCCCCATTCGTGAAAATTTGCCCAGTCTAAAGCGTATTTATAATATTCGTCTTTTGGCATTATTTCGTGCAGCGCCATTAACCCCTCGTAATAAACGCCACGCGTCCAAATGTTACTTGGTCGTTCTTTATTGGTAATAATAGTTTTACCAACATCTGGCCACTTTTGCATAAAATAAGCATTGGCAAGTTCCATATCTTTTAAAACCTGATCACGATCGATCTGCTGAGCAAAACCAATTTGCGTACAAATGAAAAGGCAAATAAATAGACTAATATTTTTCATAGTAATTTCGGATTATTTTAGGGTTTTTAGGGGAATAAGTTTAACAGGACTAACTAATCCTGAAGGCATAGGATCCCATTTGGTAGCATTAAATTTTTCGTAATCTTTATTTACCATATTAATTTCGTAGAACGTTTTCCATTCTTCTCCCCTCATTTCTTTAGCTCGCAATCTATTAGCGGCAAGATTGGTTACTTTTACGGTTAATTTATTTTCTCCTTCTTTTAAATCTTTTAAAACAAGTTCGAAAGGAACTGACCAATACCGGCCAACATACTTGTCATTCAACCAAACCTGGGCACTTTCTCTAACATCTCCAAGATCTAATTTCCAATATTCTACACTTTCATCTGGATTTTTAAAAGTGGTTTCATAAATGCCTGTTCCAGAAAAATTAGCGGCTATTTCATCGATTTTCGTCCAGCTTTTTAATTCTGAAAGCTCATTGGGTTTTGGTAATTCTGGGCCGCCATTCTCAAAACTAAGGCTCCAGTTTTCTAAAACAATAGCATCTCCAGCGGTTTCAAAATAGTTCCAGGCTGGTGCATCAAAACTTTCAGCTGTTTTTACAAGTAGAGATTGTCCCGGTTTTATTTGAAGTTTTACCAGTAATTTATTTTCTGAGATTTTAGTCTCAGCAACTCCCACATTTTGATTTAAAGGATCTAAAATTAAAGCTGCTTTTTCTTCGGAATTTAGTGGAATAAACTCATCGATGCTTCTTGAAGTATGGTTGACCAGAAAATAGATCTTGCCATCTTCATCTGCTCGTCTAATGTATTTGAGTCCGCTTTTTACTAGAGTCTCAGGATTGATATTCGATGATTTCAGGTTGGATTTTACATCTGCTGAAATTGTAATTTTTTCGTTTAATTTTTTCAATTTTTGGTTAGCCAACTCATAATCTTTAAATCCAGGGACACTTTCTGGTTTGGCTTCAAAAATAATATTGGCCCCGGCTTCCTTCAGCGCTACTAATTTTTGCATTGTTTTAAGCGGAATAAACTTAGCTTCAGGAATAATTAAACTTGAAAAAGTTCCGCCAGGTAATTCTAATTTTCCATTTACAACTTTAGCCTGCTCGATAAAACGATCTGAAATAAAATCGATTCCGTAGCCATTTTGCATCAAATTGGTAGATAATTTATAAAAAGACGTGTGCGTTAACCACTCTTCTAAAGAATGAATTTTAAGCTGAACAAACAGATTTGCATCGTAATACGAATTCCAAATATCATAAATAGGCCAATACACCAGATTTTCATTATCTGCTTTGCCTTCTTGCAACATCGATTGCACATTGGTTAAATAAGAAAATAATCCAGGAGCATCTTCCCAGATAGTATTTTTTGGACTAAAATTTACAGAAGCATAGAACTTCCAACCCGGCCAACCGGCGTGCTCTGGCGAATAAGTTGAACCATGTAAAAACATGTGATTTACTCCATTAAGCAATAATTCTTCAGCCTCTGGTTTTGTTTGTGAAAGTGCTGTTTTAAAATGCTCACGAAGCCAGGTAAAAGATTCTGAAGAAATTAAAGGTCTACCGGCCACATGACCTGCTGAAGATGAAAATTTAAGCATCACAGGATCTGCATCTCCCTTTCTAATATTTGCAGCGTCTCTCCTAAACCCCGGAATATCGAAAGGCATTGAGCCAAAAGTTTCACATTCTGGTATGTCAGCAGCTGCGTAAAGATCTATTAAATTTCCGGGAGAACCGTGCGCCTGCAACCTGCTTTTCATGCCGTTTTTGTTAGCCCAGCCCGTCCAGGGATTATCAAATTCTTCCAATAAAATATCAGAGATCATCTCTCTAAAATCAGATTTCACTCGGTTACCTATTTCGTCATCCTCTTTCAGCAATAACTTATCCAGATGCTCAACTAAATTATACCCTCTTCTCTTTTCAAATTGCTGAAGGAAATCCTTGGTAAAATCTGTTCCATAAACCTCGTAACTATCATTAAAAATTGCCCTTGGTTTTTCACTAATCTTAGCAAAAGCTTCATTAAAAGGTTTTAAATAATTGTTTAGTGCATTTTTTGAAAAATGATCTAATGTAAAACCTGCGCCACCGGGAGCAGCTCGTTTCACTTTTTGCCCGGTTTTACCAAGAAATAAAGCATAAATTGTATAATTCTGCCTTTTCGCTTTCCATTTTAATTCGGTGTTATTTTTAACATTTTCGGTAATAATTTCTGAATCGCCATCTTCATTAAAGGCAACCACGGCTTGAAGAAAAACAGGATTTTTTTCGTCTTTTGGAAGTAAAGAACCTTCAAAAGTTTTTCCTTTTTCGAGTTCTATTTTATTCACCACTAATTTTGAAGCCGCATCATCAACACTTACCTGCTTACCGCCATACGGCCAGCCGGTTCCTAAAACCATATCGACTCCTAAACCTAAGCTGTCACCGGTTTTTATGGTAAAATCTAAAATTTCAAGATATTCTGGGGAAAGGAAATCTAAAAAATGATCTTCTTCACCTTTTGCCCCGTAAATTGGCGTAATTTCTACACCGCCTAGTCCGGCTTTTTCAAATTCTACTAAATGCTCCCTAATATTTTTTTTGTCTACCGCGCTTCCCATCCACCACCAACGCGTCCAGGGTTTCATTTCCTTTTGATGCTCTGGCCAATATTGTTGGTTTTGAGCGCTTAAAATTATATTGCTAAGAATTATTGCCAAAAACAATAAATCACGTAAAATCTTCATTATAAACTTCAAATTTTGAAAAACCGAAATCGTTTTTTCGTTAAGTTGTGAAAATAGCTGAAATCCTTACGGTAAGCATCCTGTCCTATCCTGAAAATTTTCCATACAAAGGCTTCAAATGCCGTTCGTACAAATTTAAAGTTACATTTTCTTCAATCTTGTCTCGACAAGAATCCAATAACGAATAAAACTCATTTTTTTCACCTGCTATCTTATAAGCACAATGCATCAATTGCCGAAAATGAGGATTGTAATTCTCATTTTTTGTATCATGTCTTAAAGCATCAGCAAAGGCTTTACCATTTTCAAAATAATTTTTCTCCGGAAGCTTTTCTTTATCGATACTCAAAACTTCCATATAATTTTCTGTAAGTTCTTCGTATCGATCTAAGGCTTCATTATACAAATTCTGAATAAATTTGAAAGCTTCCCCGCCACTTTCAGCTAAACCAATAGCTTCTTCAAGCCAGGTCGTACCGGCGGTTTTTACGTGCAAACCGCTATTATGTTTTTTAATGAGTTTATTGATGATTGGATAAATTGAGAATTTATCGCTCCCACTATGCACGCTTAACTTTAATTCTTTAGGCATATCAAATTCAGATTTCACAAATTTCAATACACATAAATCATCTTCAAATTCTTTACTGAATTGGTCTAAATCACCTTCGTAATCGATCCCTTTGTAAAAATTACCAGTAAATTTTGGAGCAATTGTATTTACAGGAACTTTATAGAAAGCTAAAGCGGCAAGAACAAAAAATAATTCGGTTGGTGTTTGTGGATTTTCAACCTCATCGATAGAAACTTCAGTAAAAAATCTTTCTTCCTTTTTTGATTTAATGTAGAAATACACTTCAGAAGCTTTTTTCATGGCAAAAAGAAAAGTGTTGGTCATTTCTTTAAAATCTGCTTCAGAAATATCAATTTTCGAATCTATTCCTTCGATATGGAATTACTACATTAGACCGGACACTAAGTTGAGAGAATATTTTTGCTAGTTATTACCTTAGCAATTATGAGAAGAAAATCTAAACATTACACCTTAGAATTTAAACAAAAAGCAGTCGAGTTAAGTTATGCTAAAGGCAATGTAAAACAAGTATGTGAAGACTTGGATATATTTCCATCTGTACTTTACCGTTGGCGTAGAGAGTTAAAAGATTACGGTAACAACAGTTTCCCTGGCCGTGGTAATCCTAAAATGACCGATGAAGAAAAAGAGATAGCCCGATTAAAAAAGGCATTAAAAGAAGCCGAGTTAGAACGAGACATCTTAAAAAAGGCCATCAGCATCTTCTCCGCGAGCGACAAGAAAAATACAGGTTTATAAAACAACACCTTATGAGATTTCCTGTCGAGACGATGTGTAAAATATTGAAAGTAAGCAAAAGTGGCTATTACCATTGGTTACAATCGGGACCAAGTAAATTATGGTTAGAAAATCAAAAGGTAACTGGGCTTATTAAATCTATATTTAAAGATAGCTTTCAAAGCTATGGTTCACCTAGAATAAAAACAGAACTAGAGACATTAGGCTATAAAATATCAAAGCCTAGAGTTGCACGTATTATGAGTGCTAATTATTTGTTTGCAAAACGAAAACGTAAGTTTAAAGCAACCACATATAGTCAACATAATTACCCCATAGCTCCTAATTTATTAAACCAAAACTTTGAAGTAAGCCGACAGGATCAAGTTTGGGTAAGCGATATAACCTATATCAAAACCAAACAGGGCTGGTTATACCTTACTGTCATTATTGATTTGTTTAACCGCAAAGTTGTTGGATGGGCTCTAAGCGATAATCTAAGTACAGAAGACACTATTATTAAGGCTTGGCATATGGCTATAAAGAAAACTACTTTAACCCAGTCTTTAATTTTTCATTCCGACCGAGGTATACAATATGCCAGCCATAAGTTTACCTCATTAATTAAAAGTTACAATGGCTTAGTAAACCAATCTATGAGCAGAAAAGGTAATTGCTGGGATAATGCCATTGCTGAATCGTTCTTTAAATCATTAAAGGTAGAATGGGTTTATAGGCACAATTATAAGTTGAGATCTGAAGCGGAGTTATCCATCTTTGGATGGATAGAAACTTGGTATAATAATAGAAGAAGACATTCCTTTTTAGGAAATAGAACTATAAGAGAATTTGAATTAGACATGTATAACCTTAAACTAGCAGCGTAGTCATTCAACTATTTGTCCAGTTTTTTGTTGCAAGTCCAATATTAAAAGATGATAAATACTGCTGAAAAAACTTTTTAAATCCTACAATATCTTCTGAAGTGGATTGATTACCAATAAATTTAGCAACATCGATGGTAAAAAAATTACTGTTTTCCAGAAAAGGATCTACTGTGACTTTATCAATATGATCTGCATCGACAAAATAATCTTTGGTAAAATTTAAAGCTTTGGTGGCGTTTTTTGCTTCTTCTAACACACTTTTGGGCTTTGTATTTACCGTTTCGTGTTCACGGTTTGATTTATTCCAAACCGGAGTTACCTGAATACCATCTTCCTGTATTTTTAAAATGGCATTTAACTGCGCTTTTCCTTCTTTTCCAAATCGGTCTCCTGTTCCAAATGAAAATCTCCCTAATTCTGCCATATTTAAAAATTTAGATTATTAATTTCCTACATCTTTTCCTGCTGCGGTTGGGACTCCGGCTTCTTCGCCGATAATCAAATTATCGACAATCACATTTTTGGTGTTGGTGATGGAAGTTCCGTTTTTTACTGTCTTTTGCTGAATTTGGTTTCGCTCCGTAATCTAAAACCGAAACCTCAAATTCAGGAATTTCAGGCAACTGAATTCGGTTAACGATTTCATCAATTCGAGTTTGTTTCTCTTCCGAGGAAAGCTAAGCAAAATTCAGTAAGGGAAATAATACGAGTAAAAATAGACTAATTTTATTTTTCATCTTCCAAAAAATCTTCCCGAATAGGATTAAACACATCGATTAAAACTCCGGGTTCGAGGCATTCAGCGCCGTGCTCGGTATTTGGTAAAACAAAAAAACCATCGCCGGCTTCTAAAATCTTCGATTCGCCATTGATCGTGATTTTGAATTTCCCGGAAGCTACATAAGATCCCTGCGTATGAAAATGATCGTGCAAATCACCAATTGCGCCTTTTTCAAATTTCACTTTCACTAACATTAACTGCGGATTAAAACCGATGAATTTTCGGGTAATTCCTTCCGCAGCATATTCCCATTCGCTCTCGTTATCTTTGAAAAAAATTGGTGGTGTGTACATTATAAAATTTCTTTTTTAAGGGTAGATTCTTTGATGTATTTCTTTAAAGATAAATCTTTTTTAGCGATTTCCTGTAGCGCCAAACTTGCGACCAAAGTAGCTCCTTTCTCAGATAAATGTGTGTTATCGCTTTTCCCGTCGGGATAATAAGCCACCTCTCCCGGCTTAAAATGCAAATGCAGATGGGCCGACTCTTCAGCTCCAAATTTTACTTCTAACTGCTCGGTTAACCACTGCATATCGATAAAAGAAACATCAAGATCTTTAGCGACCATTCGCACCACCAAAGGATATTCACCGTGCGTATCGACCAAAGTCCCTTCTTCATTAAAATTTCTACGAACGATCGAACTCATTACAATCGGCGTTGCTCCTTTTTCTCGAGTTTCCTTTACGTATTTCTCTAAATTATAACGGTACTCGGTAAATGGATTGGTAAATCGATCTGGCGACTTAATTTTCTGGTCGTTATGCCCAAACTGAATGATCACAAAATCGCCTGGTTTAAGTTTTTCGTAAACCCTTTGCCATCTTCCTTCGCCAATAAAACTTTTAGAACTACGCCCATTCACTGCGTGATTTTCTATTTTAATTTCATCGCTCATTAACTCTGGAAGCATTTGTCCCCAGCCGTGTTCAGGATTTTCTTCCGGATTCTTTTTATCGGACATTGTAGAATCACCGATAAGAAATAATGTTTGCGCCTTTACCGAAATCACCATCAAAAAAATGGCTAAAAAACTAAAGAATTTTGATCTCATAATTGTATAATTTGGGCATTCCCTTTATCCCATTCGGGCTAAGGGTCAGGCTCTCGCTACTCGCTTTTTGCTTAGCCGAAAAAAGGCTAAGCAAAAGAGCTTAAACACGTCGCTCGATCCTTAATGCGGTTAAACTTACTTGTTAGGATTCCAGTCGTTTTGGTGTCCCGAAAATATATTTTTAATGGTATATTTTTTTACTTCAGCTTCAGTGAGTTGATGCGACCAGTCCACTCGAGTTTTGGGAGAAGATCCTTTGCCTTTGCCTTTGCTTTGATATTCTGCGTAATAAGTTGTTTTTTCTTTCTGTGGAAACATCTTATCGCCCGTCCACGGATCCCAAGCTTTTTCAACAATATGTTCGCCTAAAGTAGAATTGATAAAAACCGTTTTTGCATAAGATCGCCAAGGTCTTCCTAAATAAACTTGATCTATGCCATCTTTCGCGATTAACTCGCAATCAAAAAACACATATCCAAATTCCTGATTGGCCGGAGTTGCAGCTGCGGTGACATAAGAATTCGCCAGACTATTAATCGTACAATTTTCAAAAACACAAGTAGCTTCTCCAAAAATAAAATCGGTTGTTCCTTCGATATAGCAGTTTTTGTAATATTGCCGGCTGCCTTCTGTTGCCGTGTATAAAGTATCCTGGCATCCTAATAAATTACAGTTTTCAGCAATAAATCGATCGCCTTCTACATGAAGCGCCACCGCCTGCCCACTTTCACACCAGGTATTTTGAATCGTTAAATTTCTAAAATGAATATCATCTCCCTGAACTAAAACGGTGTAAGAAGTAAATGTGTTTAGCTTCTTTCCGGTAACCTCATCGATCTTTCCGGAATAATCATTGCCTTTAATAATTGTTCCCTCTTTACTCTCACCAATTAAGCTAAGTTGATGCTTCCAGGTTGGGATTACAAGCTTCTCGTTATAAATACCGTTTTTTATAAATATCTCCACTTCCCCAGGACCTAAATCCCGAGTGGAATTTACTGCTTCCTGGATGGTTTCAAAATCTCCTGTTCCATCTTTTGCTACTGTGATTTTAAGATAAGGTTCCTGTGCTGAAGCGATTTGAACAGCGAAAAGAAGTATCCATATTTTAAACAATCTCAATATCATTATTCTTTAAAAATTTTATTCAAAAAGGAAACAGTATAACCTAAAGTCGGTTGAAACCAGGGCTCTAATAACCAAAAAGAGTGCGGAGAATCCTCTAATGTATGTACTTCAGAATAGATACCATATTTATCCATTATTTTGATCATATCGTCACGCCCGGCGTGAAATCTTGGCATCGAACTATTGATAAATAAAGTTGGTGGCGTATTTTCACCTACATATTCTAACGGAGAAGCCTCTTTCCAATTTTTAGGGTTTCCCGTGCGAGAACCATCTAACCAAAGTCCGGCAATTTCACCTTCAGCGCTGGCTTCAGGATGAATAAAAGAAACTATTCCGTCTATATTTACGATCGCCTGAACTTCCGAAGAAATTTCTTCATCCTCCTCGTTGTAGATTTCTGAATTTGGAGTTACACCAACCAAAGTCGCCAGTTGTGCACCGGCAGAAGTTCCTAAAACTGCTATTTTATCTGAATCGATATTGTAGGCTTTTGCGTTAGATTTTATCCAGCGTATGGCATCTTTAATATCGATCACCCCGGCAGGATAAACTGCTTCCTGACTCAGTCTATAAGCTACTGTTATGGCTACAAATCCATTTTCAGCAAGGTTTTGCGCCATGATACGCTGATTTTCTTTCCTTCCGGAAATCCATCCACCCCCATGAATCAATAAAACTGCAGGAGATTTTTTTTCCGCAGAAAAAACAGGTTGGTAAACATCTAATTTGAGTATTGAGCTTGCTGTTTCTTTATATTCAATATCTTCTTCAGTAATAATATTTTCAGAAATTAGAAGCTTAATCGGTTTTATAAAAGGATAATCCTTTTTATATTTTTCTACAGTTGTGGAAATGGTATAAGGCCGCACCTCTACCTTTTTTTGGGCAAAGGTGCTTTGGCCTAAAACCAAAATTACAAACACAACAATGAAATTTTTAGTCACTTTTTATTTATTCAATTCTAAGCTGGCCAAAATAAATGGCCCTGTTCCCTTGGGATCGTTAGAGCGAATTTCTTCGTTTACATAATACTCGAAAGACGCATCGCGATAGGGGTCTCCGCCAAGACCCGCAACCGCACAACACTGATTAAGATTAACAGTTCCGTCTTCTTCAACAGTGATTAAATTATTTAAAATTCCCTGGTAGGTTTTTTCAGCTTCAGCTAAATATTTCTCTGGTAAATAACCATTATTAGCTGCTTTGGCGAAAGTGTAGGCAAACATAGAAGATCCCGTAGCTTCCAGGTAATTCCCTTCTTTATCACCTTTATCCAAAACCTGGTACCAAAGTCCGGTTTCCTGATCCTGAACTTTTAATAAAGCTTCAGCATAACTTTCTAAGTAATCAATTAATTTTTCTCTTCCGGGATGGTCTTCTGGCAAATAATCCAACACATCGACCATAGCCATACCGTACCAACCCATTGCTCTAGACCAGAAATTTGGCGATGTACCAGTTTCGTTATTTGCCCATTTTTGCTCCTTACTCTCATCCCAACCGTGATATAAAAGTCCGGTTTCTTCATCTAAAGTATGTTCCTGGATAAGATCGAACTGACGTACAATTTCGTCGTAAGCTTTCTGTGCTTTCTCACCTTCACTAAACATTTTTGTATAATGCGCATAAAAAGGTTCGGCCATATATAAACCATCTAACCACATTTGGTGTGTATATCGCTTCTTATGCCAAAATCCTCCATCTGTAGTTCTAGGTTGATTTTCTAGTTGTTTTCGTAAAGTATCAGCTGCTTTTTTAAAGCGCTCTTCTTTAGTTTTTGGATATAGATACAGTAAAACATCTCCAGATTTTATCATATCCAGATTATATTTTTCGATATCGTAAGTTTTAATTTCTCCTTGTGCCGTAATCATTGTATCGGCATAATCATAAATATAGACGTAGTATTTTTGCTTATTAGTCTCTTCATAAACCTTTTGTGCTGCAGTCAACACCAATCCATTAGTATAACTCCATTTTGGCTCGTCTCTAAAATCGAGTTTCGATGCTTCTGGAAATCTTTTTATTTCTGAAAGCAACATACGCTCAGACCATTTAAGATCCTTAGAAATACCTTCTTCTGCAGTATCGATATTGGATGTTTCAGCGGTATTTTTATTTTCATTTTTGCATGAAAACATCACTAAAATAACTAGTAAAATTGCTACCGAACTTAAAGCAAGACTATATTCTCTTTTCTTCATTTTAATTTAATTTACCGTTTTCCTGAAGTGTATTTAAATGCTCATCTAAACTTTGAACAAATTCCTCTTCACTTGCCAATCCATTCTTTTCCTGCTCCCAGGCTGCTAAAATGTAATAGGAAACTGCAGTTGTGGTTGGTTTAAAGATCACTAGATGATCATGTGGTCCTTCCTGAATTTTTTCTACTTCTGAAGTTTTATAAAATATGGCCATACCCAATTGATCCTCATCACTTACCAGTGTTTGTGTACCATAAGTTGCGATATAACCCCACTCCCCATCTTCACTCTTTTTCTCCATTAAAGGAATATCATCAAACTTTACAATTCCGGTAGTTAGCCCATCTATTTCTGCGGAAGGTTTTAAATCTATCTTACTAAATCTTCCTTCAGGATAAATACTGAAAGTGGCATCAAGATCGATGGAGTCTTCTCCGGTTACCCAATCGTCATAATCGATAAAAACTGATGATTTATTTTCGCTATTTTCTACCGAAGCTATGGTGTTACCTACGTTTCTAAAATGAGCCACAGAATCGTTCATATACCTTCCGTAACCGCCAAGTCCAACAGATTTTCCGGCTTTTAGAATATCCTGCCCCCATCCTGAATCATGGTGGTAATCTTCATAATTTTCCTGCCCAACATAAGGCAGTACAATAGTATCTTCTTTCTTTCCCCAAATATCTATAGCGTTTCTCCAATCCAGATAAAATCGAAATCCAACCTGGCTATTTTCCCATCCCGGACCTTCGTACCGAATATAATAAGCATGATCGCTATGGCCTTCTGGCAATTGTAACGAATCTACGTTCACAAACTCGCCACCACCAAATTTCTCTGGTTTCCAATCATCACCTTTTCTAATTGATAACTCGGCGTAAGCTTTTGCGTCCTTATCTGGTTTTTGCCAGGAAGTTTTGGTTTGCGATTCTTCAGTTTCAGTTTGAGTTTGGTCGTCTTTCTTTTGGTCTTTACAAGCAGTAAAGATCAAAGTTGAGGCAAGAAAGGCTGGTAAAATAATTCTTTTCATAATTTACTGGTTTTGGATAGGTATAAAGTCAAAGAGAAGCGTGTATTTACATGCTCCTCTTGTGACTAACCAATCAACTTAAAATAATCTAAACATCTACTAACTTAAATAGGATACTGTTTAAAGTTCGATTTATTTCTCTATTTTGATAATGCGGGTTTTAGGTTTATTTTTTTTATTAGCATAACTCAGTTTAACCGTATCTTCTTGCAAATCTTCTTCTTTTTGAAGCTTTAATTGAAAATCTGCTTCTTTTGAAGTATCAATCGTTTTCGTAGTAAAACCAATATAATTAACTACAACTTTAGAATCTGCCGGAATATGCATCTCAAAATTTCCCAGGGCATCGGTAGTACTTCCATAGGCTGTATTAGGAACAAAAAGATTTACGCCTTTCAGGGCCTTTCCTTCTTCTGAAGTAACGGTACCAGATATAGTTTTAAATTCCTGTGCATTTATTTGGTTAAACAAACCCATCCCCAGCATTACTAAAAATACCATTAAAAATTTGCTGTAATTTCTATCATTCTTTCTCATCGTTCATCCAGATTAATTAATTAGTAATTTATTTTTTGTAGTAATATAGAACTACATTTTTTCGCCATTGATGATCACATTTTCGTAATTGACAGGATCTGCATCAGTAATTTTTTCAGCAGTATCTGCACCATCAATAGTAATATTTTTAAGATTAATATTTGAAACTTTAGATCCTTCACGGCCAGCGATTAAAATTCCGTATTTACCTGCATTTTTCACCGTCACGTCTTCCATGTAAATATTAGAGATTTCAGGAAAAAATTCTCCATCCTGATTATCATAAATTCCGTAGTGAAGATTTACTTTAAGCATGGCTTCCTTTACCTGGCCAACCTTTACGTTTTTCACATAAACGCCATCTACAAAACCTCCTCTTAAAGTATTGGTCTTAATCCTAATGGCTCTATCTAAATTAGGGCTATCCATCGTACAATTTCTCACGAATACATTTCGTACACCGGCTGAAATCTCACTTCCCATCACTACTCCACCGTGGCCATCTTTCATTTCGCAATCCTCTACAATAATGTTTTCACTAGGAATATTTACTCGGCGACCATCATCATTTCTACCAGATTTTATCGCAATACAATCGTCACCTGTATTAAATAAACAATTTTTTATATGTACATTCTTAGCGTATTCTGGATCACAACCATCATTATTTGGACCATGGCTATTTACTGTTACACCATCTACCGTGATATTATTTGATTTTATAGGATGGATTACCCAAAATGGTGCATTGGTAAACGTCACTCCTTGAACGAGAACGTTTTCGCAACTAAAGGACTCAAAGAAAGTAGGACGTAATTGATGCCCCTCTCCAAAAACACGATCTGCAACAGGCGTACCCTCTTCATTCATTTTTCTTAATGAAGGTAAGTTATGATCATCTTTTTGTTGTGGTGTTCCCTCCTTATGGCCGTATCTTTCGGCACCACACCACGGCCACCAGTTTTCATTATCGGCCTGCCCGTTAAATGTACCTTTGCCGGTTACCGCAATATTTTCCTGTTCGAAAGCATAAATTAAGGGCGAATAATTCATTAGCTCTACACCTTCGTAAGAAGTATGTACCACTGGCAAATAATCCTGCTTTTCTTTGCTAAACAATACTTCTGCTCCTTCTTCTAAGTGAAGGTTTACGTTACTTTTTAAATGAATTGGCCCGGTTAGAAATTTCCCTGAAGGAACAATTACCATCCCGCCTCCTGCTTCGTTACAGGCTGCTATGGCTTTTTTAAAAGCTTCAGAGTTTTTTGTTGTTCCATCGGCAACCGCGCCATAATCGAGTACATTAAATTTTTTATCCTGAAATTGTGGAATTTTGATCTCTTTTAAAATGGCTTCAGCTTTATCCCATCCTTCCAGATCCTGGATTTCCTCTGTTTTAACTTCAGCAACATTTTCACTTTCCTTTTTTTCATATTTACATGAAAACAGGATAGCACAGGATGCAAAAATCAATATTCTTAATCTTGAAATCATAAATTATTAAAATTACAGGTATATTTTTGTAATCGATTGCACTAATTTAAAGTTTAATTATTAATATGCCAAAAAATTCAACTTAAAAATAAACATTTTCTACTTATGAAGTTTAAAAATAATAGATAATTACTTTTCAAACACCCATAATAACTAGAAGTCATTCTGGTTTTTAAATCTAATTCTTATATTGTGAAATATTTTATTCGAAATAAATTTAATACTACTTCACACTAAATGGCTGAAAAAGTTACCATTTATGATATTTCTAAAAAGCTTAAAATAAGTGCAGCAACGGTCTCACGAGCATTAAATGATAATCCTAAGATTAGTGCAAAAACACGTGAGCTGGTTTTAAAGACCGCTGCAGAAATGAATTACAAGCAAAATAGATTGGCGCAAGCTTTAAAAAGTGGTCGTACCAATAATGTTGGGGTTATTGTGCCATATATTAACCGGAGCTTTTTTTCTAGTGTAATTCGTGGTATCGAAGAAGAACTTTCTCCGCATGGTTATCATGTAATTATTTGCCAGACTCATGAAGATGTGAATAATGAAATTAAGCAAATCGATACACTTTTAAATACTCAGGTAGACGGTATATTTATGTCGGTTGCTAAAACCACACAAGATACTTCTCACATAAAAAAAGCACTTGCTGAAAATACACCTTTAGTATTTTTTGATCGTAAAAAAGAAGTAAAAGGTCTAAGCTCTGTAGTGATCGATGATTTTAGAGGAGGTTATCTTGCTACTGAACATTTAATTAAACAAGGTTGTAAAAAAATTGCTCATTTTTCTGGCGATCTTAATGTTGAAATCTATAAAAACAGGCATCAGGGTTATCTAAAAGCTTTGAAAGATAATGGAATAACACCTTTAAAGCGTTTTAGTCTTCAGGTAAATAGTAAACTGGAATCGGGAATTTCAGCAATAAAAGACTTATGGGAATTCGATGAAAAACCAGATGCTATTTTTTCTTCCAGTGATTATGCCGCTTTAGGCGCTATTCAGGAATTAAAACAAATGGGCATTAAGATTCCAGAAGACGTTTGTGTGGTTGGTTTTAGTAATGAACCTTTTACAAAATATATGGAGCTTCCTATAACTTCTGTAGATCAGACTCCGCTTGAAATGGGAAAGATTGCAGCACAGGTATTTTTGGAACAAATAGAAGGAAGCCAGACACTTACTGTAGAAAAGCAAGTTATTCTGGCTCCCAAACTTTTTGTTAGAAATTCTTCTAATAGGAATTTATAAAGAAACGCCTCGTTTCCAGGGAATAAAATCGTTTTGATTATTTTGATCTGCCTTAGCTATGGTTTCTCCACTAGCTACGGCTATTATATATTCCAAAATCTCTTCACCCATTTCTTCGATGGTCTTTTCTCCTTTAATCACGGCTCCACTGTCGATATCTATAATATCTGGCATTCTACCCGCTAAAATCGAATTAGAAGCGACTTTAATCACGGGAGCAATGGGATTACCTGTTGGTGTTCCTAAACCTGTTGTAAATACCACAACATTAGCACCAGAGCCCACCATGGCCGTTGTACTCTCTACATCATTACCCGGCGTACAAAGCAAGTTTAAACCTGGTTTTGTAACGTATTCACCATAATCTAAAATATCCTGAATTGGTGAAGTCCCTCCTTTTTTCGCTGCTCCGGCAGACTTCATCGCATCGGTAATTAAACCATCTTTGATGTTTCCGGGAGACGGATTCATATCGAAGCCCGATCCAGAAGCTTCAGCTGCATCTTCGTAAGCACGCATTAATTCTAGAAATCTTTTCGATTTTTCGTCGTCTACACAACGATTCACTAACTCCTGCTCTACTCCGCATAACTCCGGAAATTCAGATAAAATAGGTGAACCTCCCAGAGCCGAAAGTAAATCTGAAGCATATCCTAAAGATGGATTTGCTGAAATTCCTGAAAAACCATCTGAACCACCACATTCTAAACCTAATTTTAGTTTAGATAATGGAGCCGGTTTTCGTTGAATTTCGTTCGCTTTTTTAATTCCGTCGAAAGATTCACGAATAATCTTATTCAGCATATCATCGATCGTACCTTCCTGTTGTTGCTCATAAATTAAGATCGGTTTCTTCAAATCTGGATTGATAGCATCCATGGCTTTTTGAAAAATATCGATCTGAAGATTTTGGCAGCCCAAACTAAGCACGGTTGCACCAGCTACATTAGGATTGTTTACGTATCCCGCCAACAGTTTGGCTAAGGAAACCGAATCCTGACGAATACCGCCACAGCCTCCCTGGTGAGTTATAAAACGAACCTCGATATTATCGAATATTGCTTCTTCTTCTTCAGGCTCTTCTTCGCTGAGTTCGATATTATTTCCGCTAATTAAGTTCCGCAGTAATTTTCGCTGTTTAGTAGATTTATGAAAAGAAAGTTCTTTCTCAAAAACATCTTTTAGCAATTCTACATTTCGGTTCTCACAAAAGACTAACGGAAAAAACAACCATGTATTTGCAGTTCCCACCTGCCCATCTTCACGATGATATCCCATAAAAGTTCTATCCTTCCATTTAGAAATATCTGGCTCTTTATAGCTTACTTTTTCTGTTCTACCAGTTGTTGTGCTGGCTTGATGCTTTACGTTATCTACGGTAAGAACATCGCCTTTCTTAATATTTTCTGTAGCTTTTCCAACCAAAACACCGTACATAAAAATCTTACTTTCTGGTTCTAAATCGACCATCGTAATCTTATGTTTCGCCTTAACATCAGAAAGTATTATTACATCTTCCCCTTCAAAATTTATAGTATCACCCTGCCAAAGATCAGTTAAGGCGATCGCCACATTGTCGTCGGGATGTACTTTTATTAGTTTGCTCTTCATCCTTCTTTTGTTTTATACTGAAAAAATGCTGAAATGATTGCTATGCTTTTTCAGTGAAATTTTTATAAGCTTCTTCAATTCCTTTAGTCTCTATAAGTTCTAGAGCTAATGCTACTTTCTCCTGAAGTTCAGGAACCTCTGTTAGATCTGCATCCCAAAACTTTTCGTTACTCAAAACAGCATGACTAATTTCCTGGTAACTATGATTTTCCCAAATTCGTTTAATCTCGTTAATCACGGCTTCATCATCTTTTACCGGTAACACCTTATTGTTCCATTCGCCTCTGTAAAATCTTATTAAACAAGCGAATGCAAATACTAAATGCAAAGGTAATCGCTTACAGTTAGTTTGAAAAACAAGCAAACTTGGCAAGACTCTAACTTTAAATTTCGAAATCGAATTTAGCGCAATACTCGCCAGTTGGTGTTTGATAAATGGATTCCTGAAACGATCTAAAACCTCTTCAGCAAATGTTTTTAATTCTTCTTCTGAAAGTGATAAAGTTGGTATGATTTCATTAAAAATAGCTTCTTTTACGAAAGCTCCGGTAAAGGAATCATCTACGGTTTCTTTTACAGTTTCATTTCCGAAGAGTAGAGAAAATGGAACCATCGTAGTATGCGCTCCATTCAAGATTCTAACTTTTCTTGTTCTATAGGGCTGCATATCTTTAACCACCACAATATTCTCGTCGATCTTATCAAAAGGAATCTTAGCTTTTAGCTTCTCGTCTCCCTCGATCACCCAAAGTAAAAAAACTTCAGCAGAAACAATTAATTTATCTTCAAATTCAAGCTGACTTTGATAGGCTTCGATATCATCTTTTGGATATCCAGGAACTATACGATCTACCAAAGTGTTATGAAAACTATTACTGTTATCGATCCAGGAAATAAATTCATCTTCTAATTGCCATAATTGGGCATATTGAAGGATAATTTTTTTCAAGGTATCGGCATTGTGATTAATCAATTCACAAGGAATTATGGTTAATCCTTTTGAAGCATCTGCATTAAAATGTTTAAACCTTCTATAAAGTAAAGCTGTTAATTTCGCCGGAAAACTTTTATGCGGAGTACCTTCTAATGTATCTGAATCGTCATAAGCTATCCCGGCTTCAGTAGTATTCGAAATAATGAATTCCAGACTTTCTTCTTCAGCTAATTTTAGATATTCATCGTAATCTTTATATGGATTTATTCCTTTCTGAATACAGGAAATGGTACGTTGCTGCTGAATTTCTTCTCCTTGCTTAACCCCTTTCATAAAAAGGTTATATAAGCCATCCTGTTCATTCAGCATTTCTACTAATCCACCCGCTAAAGGCTGAATTACCGCAACACCTGCATTAAAATTTGCCTCCTTGTTTAATTTGTCAATTATATAATCTACAAAAGCACGAAGAAAATTTCCTTCTCCAAACTGAACAACCTTAATTGGTAAAGCCTCTGTAAGTTTTGCGTTTTCTCGAGTTAATTTTTCCATATTTAAATTCTTATCTTATTCAAATAATTTTGGTAGCCAAAGGCTGATTTCCGGGATATATGTTACTAAAAGCAAGACGATAAACATCACCACATATAATGGTAGCAGTGGTTTCATCACTTTCTGAATCGTCGTTTTTGCGACTCCTACCCCAATAAATAAAACTGCTCCTACCGGCGGTGTACATAAGCCAACACATAAATTCATTACCATGATCATCCCAAAATGAATAGGATCTACGCCCAAATTCTGCATAACAGGTAATAAAATAGGTGTGAAAATAAGTATTGCCGGCGTCATATCCATAAAGGTTCCTACGAATAAAAGAAGTAGGTTTATAATAATCAGGATTACGTATTTATTTTCGCTTAAGCCTAGTAATAGATCACTTACCGTTTGCGGGATATTTTCAAACGACATTACCCAACTCATACTCATCGATGTTGCGATAAGTAGTAACACGATTGCTGTAGTTCCTACTGAACTTAAGAAAATATTGTAAAGTTTCTTCAGGTTGATTTCGCGATAGATTGTAGCTAAAATTAAAGTATAAAGTACTGCAATTCCTGAAGCTTCCGTAGCCGTAAAAATACCAGATACAATTCCTCCAATAACAACTACCAATAATAATAAACTTGGTAAAGCATCTAAAAAACTAACCGCTATCATCTTTGCGCTTGACTTTGAACCAGCAGGATATTTTTTCTTTTTAATCCATACCGATGCAACCAACATCAAACCTAATCCCATTAAAATTCCCGGGATATAACCAGCAAGAAATAAACTTGCGATAGAAACACCTCCACTAGCTAATGAATAAACGATCAAAACATTAGAAGGTGGAATAATTAATCCAGTGGTAGAACTGGTTACATTAATTGCCGCACCAAATTCTTTGGAATAATTCTCTCGCTCCATATGCGGACCTAAGATTCCACCGATTGCTGAAGCAGCAGCTACGGCAGATCCAGAAATAGCTCCAAATAACATGGCTGCAATCACGTTTACATAAATGAGTCCGCCGGGGAGTGAACCAATCAAGGCTTTTGCAAATTTGATGAGCCGGTTGGCAATACCGCCCTGATTCATGATCTGTCCTGCCAATATAAAAAATGGAATAGCCAGCAATGAAAAACTATCCAATCCTGTTGCCATTCGTTGCGCTACAGTTGTAAATGCAGCTATAGATTCAATAGAGAATAATATTGTTACCAAACATGAAATCCCTATCGACCAGGCTACTGGTACCCCGATACTTAGTAAAATCACGAAGGAAATAACCAATATTAGTATTTCTGTAATCATAATAAATACTTTTTAGGATTGAATATTTCGTTGAGTTTATAAATGATGATCAACACACCACTTATTGGTATAACCGTGTACACTACTGATAAAGGAAGATGAAGTGCAGCCGAATTTTGGCCAAGTTCAACATTCATCAAAACTAGATTTCCACCTCCAATTATTAGCACTGTAAAGCAAAATGCAATGATCAAAATATTAATGAAAATCATCAGTTTTATTCGATTTTCAGGATTAAGTTTAGGTGGTAAAATATTGATGGATAAATGTTCCTGCTGTCCAGAAGCATAAGCTGCTCCTAATAATCCTATCCAGATTAAAAGGTATCTGGCGATCTCTTCTGTTACCGAACTTGGATTTTGTAATACATATCTGGAAAATACCTGCCATAATACAGCAAGCACGATCAATCCCATTAAAAAGACCAGTGCACCTCCCAGTAATTTGTCTAGAATTTTCTTCATAATCTTAATCTACAGCCTGAATAGCTTCTATTGTTTTTTTCATAACAGGATCTTCTTTAAACTTATCGTACATGGGTGCAACTTTTTCTCGAAAAGCTTCCTTATCTGGATAAGTTACTTCTACTCCTGCTTTCTGTATTTCTTCTAATGCATGTAGCTCTGCTTCACGCCATATAGTTTTCTCATATTCGGCAGATTCTACCGCTGCTTCTTTAAGCCAGTCTTGTTGTTGCGTAGTAAGCTTGTTCCAAATCGCGGTGCTTACAATAAGTTCGTCTGGCAAGGCTGTATGTTCATCTACCATAAAATATTTACAAACTTCATAGTGATAAGAGAGATAAAAACTAGGCAAATTATTTTCAGCTCCATCTACGATGCCCTGCTGTAATGCAGTGTACAATTCTCCCCAACTAATTGGAGTTGGTGACCCTCCAAGATTCTTTACCATGTTCATTGCAGTTTGGCTTTCCATTACCCTAATTTTCTGTCCAGCCAGATCATCAGGATTTTTAATTGGCTCTGTACTATAAAAACTTCGACTCCCGGCATCATAAAAAGCAAGTCCTCTCAAACGATTTCGTTCACTAGCGAGTAAGAGTTTTTGACCTATCTCACCTTCCAAAACATTAAATCTATGCTCCCTGTCACGAAATAGAAACGGCAATCCAAATACTTTTAACTCTGGCGCGAAGTTCTCTAGAACTCCCGTAGAAACTTTTGTCATTCCTAAACTTCCTATCTGTAAAAGCTCTAAACATTCACGTTCTGATCCTAATTGCTGGTTGGGATAAATATCTATGGTCATACTCCCTCCAGATTTCTCTTCCAGACGCTGAGCCATAAATAGCATTGCCTTATGTACCGGATGGGCAGTATCTAAACCATGTCCTAACCGAATCACCTTTGTTTGATCTTTAGCTTCGCAACCTACCAGCATTACAAGAATACAACCCAGCAAAATCAAAAGGCGCTGTTTTTTTAATATTTTCATCCTCTTAGTTCTTTAACGATTTGAATAGCTGAAGCCACCTGTTGCTGTACTTTCTTATAATCGAAGCTACCGTCTTCATTTTTGATAAAAAGTTTAGAGCCAATTCCTACACAATGCACCCCGGCTGTAATCCATTCTTTTAAATTCTCTGCTGTTGGGGACACGCCGCCTGTTGGCATAATACTCGACCAGGGTAATGGCCCTTTCACTGCCTTTACAAACGACGGACCGCCAACCTGTGCTCCAGGAAAGATCTTCACTACTTCGGCGCCCAGTTCTTCCGCATAACTAATTTCTGTGACCGATCCACAACCCGGCATCCAGGCTACTTTTCTACGGTTGCAGGTCTTAGCCATCTCAGCATTGATCAGTGGTGAAACAATAAAATTAGCGCCTAATTGCAGGTAAAGCGCAGTGGTTCCCGCATCGATCACCGAGCCAACGCCCAGCATCATCCCGGGAAGCTCCTTGCTGGCATACTTCACCAGTTCCGCGAAAACCTCGTGAGCAAAGTCTCCGCGGTTGGTAAATTCAAATACCCGGGCGCCACCTTCGTAGCAGGCCTTTAAAATTTCTTTGCAGGTGTTTACATCCCGATGATAGAATACCGGAACGATTCCTGTTTCCTTCATCTGTGTTGCCACCGCTATTCTTGAATATTGTGCCATTTGTATAAATGGTTATAAGTTATGTTGTTTTAAATCGTAAAATCCTTAATCTGGATTTACTAAACTTTGTAAAAAGCTTTCCATCTATTGTCAGATCGAGTGAATTTCAATGTTAATTGAAATTTGTATCGAGATCTCATTTCTAGAATCTAGTATCTATATTCTAAAATCTTATCTCTTAATTCGTCCTCCGGTGCTACCGGCCATTACTTCTTCAACTTCCTCTGGGCTTACCTGATTAACATCTCCCAGTATCGTATGTTTTAAAGCGCAAGCTGCATTGGCAAATTCCAGTGCTTTCTGATCTTCAAAATGAATCAGTCCGTAGATCAGTCCGGCGGCATAGGCATCGCCCGTTCCTATTCGGTCTACCACATCGGTGATCTCTAGTTCCTGGGTTTCTAGATACTCCGTCCCCGTCCATGCTCTTCCATACACCTTCTGCCAGCTTGCACTGAGTCCGGTTCTCACCTTATCAAATACTTTCTCGATGGAAGGGCATTCTTTGCTCAAAGCTTTACTGGCTTCTATAAATCCTTCTTTCGAAAAATCATAGTCCGTCTTTAAAATCTCATTGATCTCATTAACGCCACCCACAAAAATTGTAGATAGACTTACCAGCTCTTTTAAAACCTCATGACCGTCTTTCCCATATTGCCAAAGATTGCTGCGATAAGCAGGATCGGCAGTGATCGTAAGCCCTTTGGCTTTTGCTTTTTCGAGTCCGATCTTCAAAGTTTCATAAGCGCTTGCGGAGATCGCCGGGGAAATTCCCGTCCAATGCAAATAACCCGCATCTGCTAAAATTTCATTCCAATTCACCTGTTCTGGGCTGATATTAGCAAAACTACCGTGTAAGCGATTATAGGCGATCTTACTGGCCCTCATCCCTGAACCGACTTCTAAAAAGTACAATCCCAAAGGATGATCGACTTTGCTAATAGCTGAGGTATCGATCCCATATTGACGCATCTGTGCAATGGCGGCATCTCCTACTAAATCATTGGAAACATTAGTTACCTGCTGGGTGTATTCTCCAAAATACGAGAGCGAGGCCGCTACATTCATCTCGGTCCCTCCAAAATAAAAATCCATTTGGTGGGTTTGGGTCAGTTTGCGATTTTCCGACGGACTCAGTCGCATCAGCACTTCGCCAAAAGAAACTATTTTGTGATGTGAGTTTGAGTTTTTCACCTTCTAAAACTTAAAGTATTCTTTAGCATTACCATAGCAGATATTGGCTACCGTACTTCCGATGAGTTCCATATCTTCCGGAAGTTCGCCTGAGGCGATTTCCTTTCCGAAGAGATTGCATAGAATTCGTCTAAAATATTCGTGTCTTGGAAAGGATAAAAAGCTTCTGGAATCGGTTAGCATCCCAATAAAACAGCTGATTAGCCCCATATTTGATAATGCGTTCATCTGTTTTTCCATTCCGTCCTTTTGATCTAAAAACCACCAGCCGGATCCCCATTGTACTTTTCCGCGAACACTACCGTCATTGAAGTTCCCGATCATCGTGGCAAAGACTTCATTATCGGCCGGGTTTAGATTGTATAAGATCGTTTTAGTGAGTTTATCCTGGCTATCCAGTTTGTTTAAAAACTGAGAGAGTTTTTCTGCTTGTGAATAATCACCGATCGAATCCCAACCGGTATCGGGGCCCAATTGTGCCAGCATTCGTTTATTGTTGTTTCGAAGCGCCCCTAAATGAAATTGCTGTACCCAGCCGAATTTATGATAACTCTCGCATAAAAACAGTAAGATCGCGGTTTTGAATTTCTCAGCATCAAGAGGGGAAACTGCTTTCCCGGCCAGTTTGTTTTTAAAGATCGCATTGATCTCGGCTTCGGTAAATTCAGTATAGCTCATCGCATTTAAACCATGATCACAAAGTTTACAGCCATGTTTATCGAAGTATTCGATACGTTGCAATAATGCATCTTTGAGATCCTGGAAGCTTTCAATATCGATATTGGTGGTTTTACCCAGTGTTTTTAGATAATCGGTATAACCTTCCGCATCGATCAAAATAGATTTATCGGGACGAAAAGCGGTACTCACTTTTATTCCGAAGTCCTCGCCGGCCATCGCCTGATGATGTTCCAGGGTATCGGTAGGATCTTCCGTGGTACAAAGCGTATTGACATTCATTTTATGCAGCAAGCCGCGGCAGCTGTTTTCTTGTTGCTGCAACTGATTGTTGATCTCCTGATAGATCGCGGTGGCATTTTTTTCATTTAAAAGTTCATCGATCCCAAAGTAGCGTTTCAGCTCTAAATGCGTCCAATGGTACAGTGGATTACGAAGCGTATGTGGCACGGTTTTGCCCCAGGCTTCGAATTTCTCTTGATCGCTGGCGTTACCGGTGATATAGTGTTCATCGATTCCCAGTGTTCGCATCGCACGCCATTTATAATGGTCGCCACTTAGCCACACCTGGCTAATGGTATCGAACTGTGTATCAGCAGCGATCTGGGCCGGTGGCAAATGATTATGGTAATCGATGATCGGTTGGTCCTTTACATACTGATGATACAACTCCTCAGCATACTTAGTCTCCAATAAAAAATTATCCGTGATAAAAGGTTTATTACTCATTTGGTTTGTTTCAATTTTCAGAAATTATCGGCCCATCCAACCACCATCTACGGTGAGAATGCTTCCGCTCATATAATCACTAGCTTTAGAAGCTAAGAATATAATTGGTCCTTTAAAATCTTCTGGTTCTCCCCAACGTCCTGCCGGAATTCGGGATAAAATAGCTTCACTACGTTCTTCGTTATCACGTAATGCTTGTGTATTATCTGTTGCAATATAACCTGGCGCAATAGAATTCACCTGAACCCCTTTTCCTGCCCATTCATTAGAAAACGCCATGGTTAACTGACCAATAGCTCCTTTTGAAGCCGCATAGCCAGGTACTGTAATTCCTCCTTGAAATGTTAATAACGACGCGGTAAAAATGACTTTACCGTGACCACGCTTCAGCATTTCTTTTCCGATTTCACGAGTTAAAATGAACTGAGCATTTTGGTTCACTTCAATAACCTTATCCCAATACTCATCAGAATGTTCTGCCGCCGGAGCTCTTAAAATAGTCCCGGCGTTATTTACTAGAATATCAATTTTAGGATTTTCAGCTTTTACTTTTTCAATAAATGTGTACAATGATTTACGGTCTGAAAAGTCGCACTGATATCCTTTAAAACTTTTTCCAATTTCTTTAATTCTTTTTTCAATTTTAGAACCTTCAACTTCTAATGAAGCTGAAACACCTAAAATATTAGCTCCTGCTTCTGCTAAAGCTTCAGCCATTGCAAAACCAATTCCGCGTTTACAACCGGTTACTAATGCTGTTTTTCCTTCTAAACTAAACAAACTCATATTAGATATTATTTTAATTCGTCTGGAGTTACACCATCCATATCACCATAATCTAAGTTCTCACCGGCCATACCCCAAATAAAGGTATAATTAGAAGTACCCGCTCCTGCGTGAATCGACCATTCCGGTGAAATTACAGCCTGATGGTTTTTCATAAAAATATGACGTGTTTCCTGTGGTTGTCCCATAAAATGACTTATAGACTGGCCTTCATCTAAATCGAAGTAAAAGTAAACTTCCATTCTACGCTCGTGCGTATGTGGCGGCATGGTATTCCAAACGCAACCTTCCTGAAGCTCGGTCATTCCCATTTGTAACTGACAAGTTTCAATCACGCTATTCACCAATAATTTATTGATCACCCTTTTATTAGAAGTTTTTGTATCTCCTAGCTCCACTACTTCAGCTTCTGCTTTGGTCACTTTTTTGGTTGGGTAAGATTTATGCGCTGGAGCCGAATTAATGTAAAAATAAGGTTGCTCGTCGGTCGCTTCAAAAATAACTTCTTTGGTACCGCGACCTACGTAGAGTGCTTCACGATGACCAATTTCATAAACTTCACCATCAACAGTAACTTTACCTTTTCCTCCTACATTGATCACTCCTAATTCCCGGCGATCTAAAAAGTTTTCAGCCTTCAGTTCATCAATAGCTTCTAGTTTTAAAGCTTTATCTACCGGAAATGCACCTCCAGCAATATAGCGGTCGTACATGGTGTAGGTTAAACTAATTTGATCTTTTACAAACAACTCCGGAATTAGGAAATGCTCTCGAAGTTTTTCTGTAGTATATTTTTTCACATCTTCGGGATGATGCGCATATCTAAATTCTGATTTTGTCATGATTATGGTATATTTTTTAAGTTGATTAAAAGCTATTCAGGCAATTTCCATATTATTAAAGTGCTTTCCATCCTGCACTAACCTGACTTTCGAGCTACTAATTTAAATTTATGCAATCGATTACACAAATAATTTCATCAAAAATTACTGATTATTTTTAAAATATTACACAGAATTCCTTTCAATATATTTAAAAACGTTTTTAACCTTCTCCTTTTTGTTCTTTAAAACCATATAAGCAGCAGACTCTCCCATCGCTTTAAAATCTGTACTTATCACTGTTATGCCTAGTAATTCTTTTAAAGGAGTTTCGTTGTAGGAGATCACACCTATATCCTCACCCATGCTAAGATCCTTAGCTCTAATTTGTCTCACCAAATTAACAAGATCTCTTTCCTGAATCGTAATGTAAACATCCTTACTTTGTAGCTCCATATCATCATAGATCTCGTCTAGAACTTCAAAATCAAATCGATATTCTACACAAAATTTCTTAAATCCATGGACAATCCTTTTTGGATAAGGGTTTACCGATTTATTAGGATACACTAAAATGATCTTATCATATTTTTTAATACGATCTAAGCCTTCTTTCAAAGCACTATAAATATCTTCCATAAAATCCTGATAAATGCTGCCATAGTCACCTTTGATGTCTGGTTTTGTATTATCAAGTAATATTAATTTTTGCTTAGGTATTCGATCAATCATTTCTAAAACGGCTGGTGTATGACTAACGTGGTTAGAATTTTCGTCCCTAAAATGTGGCATGATCACATAAAAATCATAATACCCCAGATTGCGCTCTAAATATTTGTTGAAAAGCGTTTCATCGCAATGATAAATATAAAGATTTACGTGTCCGTTGATTCCTAGAGTATCTACAAATGAATTGTAAATCATCATTTTGTAAGTACTTGGTTTGTTCACCAGAAAGAAAACATTGGTTTTTGCTATAAGATCAGTCTTAGAAGTATAATATCCCTTACCCTTAACCGAAACTATGATTTTCTTTTCCTTTAGATTTTTGTAAGCTTTCTCGACAGTATCTCGAGAAAGTAGTAAATGTTCACTTAATTCGTTGATAGAAGGTATTTTTTCTCCTATCTTTAAATTGCCCTGTGCTATATCATAAACAATAGAATCAACGATTTGCTTATATTTAGGGACTCGGGAATTTGGATCAATATTTATTTCAAACGTTTGCGACGTCATTTGCTAGTTAGTTTAAGTGTGTAACTGGTTTAATGTTGCTGAATTTCAAGCTAAACTTAACATATTTTCTGAATGTTTAAAGATAATATTAAAAAATTAAGCAGTATAGCACAGGATGGTCTAAATAATTCTAAAAACTACATTTGAAAAGCTTTAATTGAAACAATAAAATTAAAATGGAAAAAACTTTTCAGTACGTAGACTATCTCTGGGATGAAGCTAAAGCTGCCGAATTGGGTGACGATCAGGTAGCTTTGTTTTTATACCGATCAAATATATTAGGTGCCGATCTAAGAATTACCAATTATGGCGGCGGAAATACCAGCTGTAAAACCATCGAAAAAGATCCGCTAACTAACGAAGATGTAGAAGTAATGTGGGTTAAAGGTTCTGGTGGTGATATTGGTACGTTGACTCGTAAAGGAATTGCCGGTTTATATACTGAACGCCTTAGAAATCTTAAAAATGTTTATGGTGGTTTAGAAGATGAAGACCGAATGGTAGGACTTTTTAATCACTGTATTTACGATCTGGATAGTAAAGCGCCTTCTATCGATACGCCGCTTCACGGATTATTACCTTTTAAACATATCGATCACCTGCACCCAGATGCGCTTATCGCGGTTGCGGCTGCAAAAGATAGCGAACAGGTCACCAAAGAAATTTGGGGCGATACAATGGGTTGGGTTCCGTGGCAACGTCCTGGTTTCGATTTAGGGCTTCAGCTAGAAAAATGTTTGGAAGAAAACCCAGGAATTAGAGGAATCGTACTAGGTAGTCACGGTTTATTTACTTGGGGCGATACTTCTTACGATTGCTACGTAAATAGTCTGGAAGTTATCGAAATGGCTTCAGATTATATTGAAAAGAAAATCAAAGAAAACGGAGAAGTTTTTGGCGGACAAAAAATTGAATCTTTACCTGCGGAAGAACGTAAAGAAAAGGCTGCCGAGTTAATGCCGTTATTACGCGGATTGGCTTCTTCAGAAAATCAAATGATCGGTCATTTTACTGATAGTGATACCGTTTTACAATACATTAATAGTAATGATCTGGAGCGTCTAGCGCCAATGGGAACTTCCTGTCCCGATCATTTTCTACGTACTAAAATTCAGCCGCTTATCTTGACCTTAGATCCGTCAGATGATGTAACCGATACGGAAGCTACGCTGAAAAAATTAGAGCCTTCTTTTGAACAATATCGAGAAGAATATCGCCAGTATTACGAAAATCATAAACACGCAAATAGTCCGGCAATGCGGGATCCTAACCCGGTGATCATTATTTATCCGGGTGTTGGGATGTTCAGTTTTGCAAAGAACAAACAAACCACTCGTGTAGCCAGCGAATTCTATGTAAATGCGATCAATGTGATGCGTGGCGCTGAAGCGATTACTGAATATACGTCTTTACCAAGACAAGAAGCTTTTGATATCGAATATTGGTTGTTAGAAGAGGCTAAATTACAACGTATGCCTGCGGAAAAACCACTTTCACGCAAAGTAGCTATAGTAACTGGTGCTGCCGGCGGAATAGGAAAAGCGATCGCCGATAAATTGGTTGCTGAAGGTGCTAACGTAGTGCTAACCGATATTAGTCAGGAGAATTTAGAGGAAGCTTTATCGACTTACAAACGTGACGAAGCTGCGATTGCACTTTGCGATGTAACCAAAGAAGAGTCGATAGAAAAGGCTTACAAAGAAGCGAATCTTGCCTTTGGAGGTGTAGATATCGTGGTACATTCAGCAGGATTAGCAATTTCAAAATCTTTACCGGATACTTCCTTGAAGGATTGGGAACTGCTTCAAAATGTATTGGTGAAAGGTCAGTTTTTGATGGCCCAAAAAGGAGTTGAAATTATGCGCAAGCAAGGTCTAGGTGGTGATATCGTGAATATCGCGAGTAAAAATGGACTAGTTTCCGGCCCTAATAATGTTGGCTACGGAACGGCAAAAGCAGCGCAACAACATATGACGCGTTTATTAGCTGCGGAATTGGGTGGCGATCATATTCGTGTGAATACAGTAAACCCAGATGGAGTGATCGTTGGAAGTAAAATTTGGGAAGGTGATTGGGCTGAAGGTCGCGCAAAAGCTTACGGAATTAAAGTTGAAGATCTTCCTGCGCATTACGCCAAAAGAAACTTATTAAATGAAATTATCTTACCAGAAGATATCGCTAACGGCGTATTCGCCTGCGTAGGCGTTCTGGAGAAAAGCACCGGAAACACCATTAATGTCGATGGCGGTATGGCGAATGCTTTTGTGAGATAAAGTTTAGATATGAGTAATTAGATTTTAGAGTCTAGATGTTAGAAAATAGATTTTAGAACTTAGAGAGTAGACAAAGTGTAATTTAATCAAGAGCCAAGAAACTCGAAAGATTTAAAGTGGCCTATCGAAAGCTTATCGTAAAATTTGAAGTGAAAATGCCGTAAAATTTCAGGCTGCCTGCCAGCCGGCAGGCTGGTTTGAGCGATAGCGAGTTCCTGAAATTTAGGCATCGAACAATAAATTTAGATAAGTTTTGGTAAGCCTTGATTTTTTGGTTCGTTTTGTATCAAGACAAAATGAACAGATAAGATAAAATAGTCTAAACTCTAAATTCTAGAAGCGAAGCGATCTAAAATCTTAAAAGAGAAATTATGAAAATAAATACTGATCAACTATCAGAATTCAATAAAAAGCAAAGCGATTCATTCGAAAATGAAATCGATTACATTAAAAATAAGTTTGCTAAAAAAGGAATCTCGATAGATGAAATTATACAAAAATTAGCCGATTTTCAGGTGGCGATTCCGAGTTGGGCATTAGGGGCCGGCGGAACGCGATTTGGTCGCTTTTCTTACGGCGGAGAACCTTCTTCTTTAGAGCAAAAGTTAGATGATATTGGCATTTTACACGCGCTCACCAAAACGGCAGGAGCGGTGTCGTTGCATATTCCGTGGGATATTCCGGAAGATGTAAACGCGATCAAAGATATTGCAAAAAGTCACGATATCATTTTTGATGCAATGAACTCGAATACCTTTCAGGATCAACCTGATGCGGAGGAAACTTATAAATTCGGTTCGTTAAATAGTATTAATGAAGCTTCTCGTGAATATGCAATAGAACACAATAAAGAAGTAATTCGTATTGGAGAACAATTGGGTTCAAAAAGTTTAACCGTTTGGTTGGCAGATGGAGCTAGTTTTCCAGGACAGCTGAATTTTCAAAATGCGTTGCAAAACACCGAAAAAAGCCTGAAAGAAATTTATGCTTCAATGCCAGAAGACTGGAAGCTTTTTATCGAATACAAACCGTACGAACCTAACTTTTATAGTACTACCATTCAGGACTGGGGAACATCATTTATGTTAGCCAATGCTTGTGGAGATCGCGCTTTCACTTTGGTCGATTTAGGTCATCATTTACCAAATACCAATATCGAGCAAATCGTGGCGACCTTAATGTATAAAGGCAAGTTAGGCGGATTCCATTTTAACGATAGTAAATACGGCGACGACGACTTGACGGTAGGTTCCATAAAGCCTTATGCGCTATTCTTAATTTTTAATGAACTGGTCTACGGAATGGAAAACAATCCGCAAAACCCATATCCAGCGTGGATGATCGACGCGAGTCATAATATCAAAGATCCGCTGGAAGATTTATTACAATCGTTGGAAGCTATTTTGATTGCTTACGCTCAGGCATTGCTAGTCGATCAAAAAGCATTAAAAGAAGCGCAACACAACAATGATGTTACTAAATGCCAAGAAATTTTGCAGGATGCGTACAGAACCGATGTTCGCCCGATCGTAAAAGCAGCAAGAGCTAAAAGTGGCGCAGCTGTAAATCCTATTGAAGCCTACCGCGCATTCGATGTTCGTAAAACACTAATCGAAGCCCGCGGAATGAAAACCGTGGCGACGGGATTGTAGAAGTGAAGTTAGATTTGAGATGTTAGAAAATAGAATATAGAGAATAGACAATTTGAAAATATGTTGATTTGAAAATGAAGGTGAATTGTCACTTCGAGTGATTTTATTGAAGCAATAGCGGAAATAAAATTGTATCGAGAAGTAAATAGGAATGAGATTCTAGAAATTAGAATATAGATAATAGACTAAAAAATCAGAAAACAAGATAAGTTCGTCATCCTGAACCTGACCGTCCGGCAGGCGGGCTTGTTTCAGGATCTCATCCAGCTGAGAACGTGATGAGATTCCGTGTCAAGCACGGAATGACGAAGGAAAAAATTTAGATTAAAACAGGGATAGTATCCTACTTTTTAATTCCGTAGTAATTGTAGGAAAATGGCGCAGCGCTGGATGCGGAGCAAGGGATTAGTGAAACGGTTTCCCTTGCGCAGGATAAGCTATTTTACTAACAATTCAAGGAAATAAAAATAAGACTAGACTTTTTTGCTACTTTTTTTGGCAATGAAAAAAAGTAGAGTAAAGAAAAATAGAAACGAAGATTTCAATTTAAGAAAATATGAAACCTCACAAGTTTTCAAAACCTGTAAGGTTTAAGCAAAAAGTCTAATTTCTAAACTCTAAAAGCGAAGCGATCTAAAGTCTAAACTACTGCGCGAGGGATTGAAGTGGAAATCCTGCCTGCCGGCAGGCAGGCCCGGATTGCGACCGTAGGAAGCAAACGGAATTGCAGCGTAAAGCCTGCCTCGCCGGCAGGCAGGCCCGACCTGTAAGGTCGCGTCCCAAATAAGATTACAATTAAAATGAATAAAAAGAAAGTAACTGCTGTTTTTGATATTGGGAAAACCAACAAGAAATTTTTCCTGTTCGATAAGGATTATCAGGAGATTTTTCGGGATTATACGCGTTTGCCGCTAACGGTAGATGAGGATGGTTATCCTACCGAAGATATTACGCTTTTACGACAGTGGATCAAAGATACGTTTCATTCGATTTTAGAAAGTGAAGAATATGAAGTGAAATCGATCAATTTTTCGACGTACGGTGCGAGTTTAGTGCATTTAGATCATCACGGAAATGTGTTGACGCCTTTATATAACTATACGAAACCGATTGAGAAGGAAATTACCGATGAATTTTATGCGAAATATGGTGGCGAATTAAAGATAGCCAAAGAGACCGCTTCGCCACAATCGGGAATGCTAAATTCGGGATTACAGTTGTTTTGGCTGAAGAAAAAATACCCCGAGATTTTTAACAAAATCAAGTATACGCTTCATCTTCCGCAGTACTTATCGTTTTTGTTTACGGGTATTCCGGTGAGCGAATATA